>JAGAFH010000006.1 GCA_017612755.1 Clostridiales bacterium | reverse complement strand
CATCCTGAGCCAGGATCAAACTCTCAAATAAAAATCTGAGAGCCTTTTGGCTCTTAATTACTTTACTAAACTCAATTCGTTATGAATCAACTTCAGGCTCGTTGTTTCAAGTTCTGCATTCTGTTCAATTTTCAAGATCCGTGCCCCTTCGCTCCGGGTCTCCCTTTCGCAAAGTGCTCAAGTATCATATCTCGTTCACCCTATAATGTCAAGAGATTTTTTGTAATGTTTTTATATAATTTTCTTAATATTTAAAGCCTGACTGTTTTTACGAGATCATACCCCTCGTAGATCAGTTTTAAAGTGAAGTTTTCACAGCTTTCGAACAGGCATTTAAATATCTCTTTATCCCCTTCCCAGATGGGAAGTCCATACACATCTTTAACATCCGCCCAGCGGAGCTCTCCCTCGTCGCAGGGATATGAAGTAACATCCTTGCTTCCTGTATACTCCGCCTCAAAGACATACATGGTCTCGTCGTCACATCTGTCATTTTCGAAATAGACGATCCCTCTCTGTCTGAGACCTGAAAGTTCAGCCGGTTCAATGCCGGTCTCTTCGCCTATCTCACGGATGATACATTCTTCCGGGGACTCGCCCTTTTCGATATGACCTCCGATACCAAGCCAGAGACCGTCATTCATGTTTCCTTTGGAAGCTTTGATGATGAAGAGGATATCCTTTCCCCTTCTGATGTAGCACAAAGTGGTAGGTACGGAACTCACTTGAGGGCGTGGCTCTCCCTGCCGATCCTGATATTTCCTCTCACCAGGTCAAAACGGAAATTGATCCTGTATATAATATAAGATGATATATCTATCTTAAATGTCTCACAGATAGCACACCACTTGTCAGCGATACATACGATGGCACTCTCGATGTGCTTGGGCGGGATGGGAGTAAGAGGGAACATGTGCTTACTGATGATATCCTTCTCCCGGTCGTTAAGATCAAAATCCCTGTCTGCATTGTCGGCAGCGGTCCTGGGATGGGTAAAGCCGTGAAGCCCGTGGCCCTTATGTTTCTCGTGCCAGTCGTAAAGAAAATAGTCGTGAAGGAGCGCGCCCCTTACAAGGCTCTTCTTATCCAGTTCCTTCCCGAAGATCTTCTCAAAAGCGATGGCATATATGAGACTGTACTTGGCAACGGAAACAGCATGCTCAAAAACAGAAGTATCACCGTGCTGGGTGAACTTCTTCATCTCCTGAGCCTCATCTGTAAGGATTATCTCTTTACCGTGTTCATAGATCTCTTTTGCGATCTTGTATTCACTTACTAACTCTGCCAACTGTTTCCGCCTCTCTTCAGGTCACTAAACTGATGATACAGCACGCCCCGGTTTTTTCAAGAAAATTTTTCGTGAAAAATGTGACAATTTTATTATGGATGTGATAGATTAATAATCCTTTAATAAGGATAATGCGAAACATGAGTACGGCAGTTGGAAAAAAGAACAATATAACCGATCTTACAAAAGGCGATCCGCTGAAGGTGATCCTTCTTTTTGCACTGCCCATCTACCTGAGCAATATCCTCCAGCAGTTTTATAACCTGACTGATATATCCATCATCGGCCACTCCTTAGGCGATGATGCCCTGTCCGCCATCGGTTCCGTATCTACCATCTTCGGCCTTTTTAATTCCCTTCTTTTCGGAATGGGCAACGGCTTTTCCCTGGTAGTGTCAAAGCACTTCGGCGCCCAGGACGAAAAGAAGCTTAAGACGGCAGTGGCGAATACCCTCTTTATCGGTATCGCCTGGGGCGCATTCATAACGGTGGCCGGTTTTCTTTCCATCAGACCTCTTATGAACCGGCTTCTAAACGTGCCGGAGTCCCTTTACGACATGGCCTACGGCTATATATCCGTGGTCATCCTCCTGGTGTGCTTTTCCTTCTCTTATAATATCCTCTCCGGACTTCTGAGGGCCATCGGCGATTCCAGGACTCCCCTTTACATCCTGGTTGTATCGGTCACACTCAATATCTGCCTGGACCTTCTGTTTATCAGGAAGTTTCACTGGGGACTTCCCGGGGCGGCTTTTGCCACTGCAGCTTCCCAGGCCGTATCAGCCCTCATAGCACTGGTCTATATCATGATCAGGGTACCGGAACTTCACATCAGCCGGAAGGATATGGTGCTGTCAAAGCCCATACTCGCGGACCTTTTTACTTCAGGTCTCGCCTTCGCGCTCATGTTCTCCATCGTAAATATAGGCACCCTGATCCTTCAGAGCGCCATAAACGGATTCGGGCCTGAGATCATCGAAGCCCATACCATGGCAAGAAAACTCTCTGAACCCTGCATGATGATGGTGGGCACCCTTGCTACCGCCATGGCCACCTTCGGGGGTCAGAACTACGGTGCCGGCAAGTTCGACAGGGTCAAGGAAGGCTTAAGAAAGACCATGATCTGTTCCTTTGTCCTTGATGCGCTCCTCATACTGATGGTCTATACGATAGGGCCTCTTCTGATCAGGCTCGTGTCAGGTTCCTCCAATGCGGAGGTCATAGATACTGCGGCCTTCTATCTGAAGTTCGATCTGCCCTTCTACTTTGTGCTCTCTGTCGTCCTGATAACAAGGAACACCCTTCAGGGCATCGGCGGAAAATATGTACCTCTGATAGCCAGCGCCATGGAGCTTATCCTTAAGGTCATCACCGCGAAAAAACTCTCCGTTATGCTGGGATATCTGGGCATAGTAATATGCGAGCCCATAATCTGGACTGTCTGCGCTGTGTTTATTCTCTTAGCTTTTGCATTAAGGATAAAAAAACTTAAAAAAGGTCAGGTGTGACAGAGGACTACCGTCGCATCTCCCGTAAGGGTTATCTTTGAAACACCGGGAGCGACGAAAGCAGACTGACCGGCGCTTAATTCCTCGCATGAATCACCGGCAGAAGCACTTACGCATCCCCTTACACAGATAAGGCAGTCAAACCTTGAAGGATCCGTCTCTATCTCTTTTGAACCGCTGACCTCATAAAGATCACATATAAAGTCATCGCACCTGAGGATAGTATCTGTTCCGTCAGGCTCCACCTTCGCATCAAACTTACTGTAGTTCATAACGGCGAGTGCCTTATCAAGATGAAGTTCCCTCATATTGCCATCCTTGTCGGTGCGCTTATAGTCGAAAAGCCTGTATGTACAGGTGCTTGAATTCTGGACTTCGCAGATAAGGTTTCCGGCGCCGATGGCGTGGACCGTGCCTACGGGGATAAAGTATACCTCTCCCTTTGATGTGGGATAGAAATTCATCTTTTCGAGGACCGTTCCGTCCTCAACGGCAGAGATGACTTCCTCTTCCGTCATGTCCTGCTTGAAACCTACATAGATACCGGCACCGGGAGCGCTGTCCAGGATGAGCCACATCTCGGATTTGCCGGGCTGGCCGTCATTGGCAAGGCCGTACTCATTGTCCGGGTGTACCTGTACTGAAAGATCTGACTGGGCATCAAGGAGCTTAACGAGAAGCGGGAATCTGTCAGATGAAGACAGAGCCTTCTTCGTGATCTCAGGATAATACTTCTCGATATAATCACCGAAGATCATGCCTTCGTCCTTGCCGCTTATGACGGAGGACTGTCCTTCCGGATGGGCGGAAACAAGCCAGGCTTCTGCCAGCCTGTCCAGGCCGCAGTCCATGCCGAAATCATCTATAAGTCTTCTTCCGCCCCAGATATAACCTTTATATGAAGCAGAAAGCTTTATTATCTTTTCATTACCGCTCATCAATATTTTTTCCTGATCCTCAGATTCCACCAGATACCTATGGTATCGGTAAACATCTTCCATATATCTTTAAACCTAATTCTACCGAAAGATTCGTCTCTTGTATATCCCACCCTGACAGGCATCTCAGTGATGACTGCGCCTTTGCTGTTTGCAAGAGCCAGTATCTCTATGTCAAAGGCGTACCCGTTCACCTTGAGTTTCGGGACTATCTCCTTTATGAGGCTCCCTTTATAAAGCTTGATACCTGTCTGTGTGTCCTTTGTCTTCATGCCGAAAAGGACTTTAAGGATAACATAATATCCCCAGGATACAAATCTTCTCATGGCCGGGTAATCAAGCTGTGACTCCGGGTGCATCTTGCTTCCGATCACCACGTCGGATCCGGAAGAGGTCATCTTTTCAAGAAATACGGGCAGATGATCGGGATCGATATCAAGATCAGCATCTATAAACCCGAAGATATCGCCACTGCTCATCATAATTCCTTCCTTGATGGCGCCGCCCTTTCCCCTGTTCACGTCATAGGTAACGGGACAGATGGAAGGATCCTCTTCCGAGGCCTTAACGATCTCATCATATGTGTTGTCAGGGGAGCCGTCATTTACAGCCACGATCTCATAGTCGATTCCGGCATCCCTGAGAACAGCTGCCATCTTTAACAGATTGCATCTAATGCTCTTTCCTTCCCTGTAAGCCGGTACAACTAAACTGAACATACAATATCCCTTTAATTCCTGTTTCCTATAGATAATATCATTTATGAATAACCTGCATAAGAGTAATTATCAAGATCATATATATCTCCCGGAACGACCCTGTACCATCCGCAGCGGGCAAATTGTGTCGCCCCGTCTGCCAGATCATCAGATACATTAAAGTCGTGGGAATAACAGATAAGAAGATCCCCATCGTTCTTATAATCCATGGAAAGAGGCGCTCCGGTAAAGGGATTGACCGGATCATCTATGACCCCTTCGGTTGCCAGATACGGTACATCCGCATTGGTCATAAATTCATCGGACACGGTAAATCCTTCCGCATCAAAGTCCTTGACCATAAGCAGGCAGTCTACAAAACAGATGTTGAAATCAAGATCATCATGCATTTCTGCATAATCGTAAAGATTCAGGTCAAATCCGTGATCGGAACATATTATGATCCTTGTATTGTCATAAACTCCCTGTTCCCTTAAGTAATCGAACCAGTCACCCAGTTCCCTGTATGAGGCCATGTTTATCTGGTAATGCATCATATTCCAATCGGAATCCATAAACAAGGTATTGCCGTTTACAGTAAACCTGTCCCAGTTCCCGTCGTCATAGTCCACATTGTCAACATGCTGTCTGGGCTCATATTCCGGTTCCTGCAAAAGCTGCATACAGTGGGTGGTATTGTTGGCAAAGAAAAGGAAAGTATCCTCATCGGAATCCTGTATATCAGTAATATAATCAAGATTTGTAAGGACGGTATACGCGTTCATAAACTCTGCTTCAACACCGTTTGAGGACAGATAACCGTCCCTGCTCTGGCCCAGGGTGAAATCATCATTCTCCTCGTAATCATAATCCGCGTCTACCCTGTTATAGATACCCTTGTTGTAGATGGTCTCCTGAAATGCCACGGGAACCACCTTAAACAGGGAATAACAGAAGAAATTCCGCTGCCTTATGACTTCTGTCTGAAGGGAGAACTCGGCATTGAGATCATTAAAAGCGCCCTCCGTATTAAAAGCCCTTATATCGGGATAGTCGTCATAGATGGAAAGATCCGGCGTCCACCTGTATCCCGCAAAAGGCGGGTCACATACGGTAGTCTCAAAGCCGTTCTCGTCGAAAAGCACCGGCATTACCTTAAGGGCCTCATTCTGTTTATCTACGAGAAGATCGTCCGACCTTTCGTTTATCTGCCAGGGCAGATATTCATATCCTCCCTCCAGGGCCATTGCGGCAAACTTGGTATGGCATCCGAAAGCGACGGAGTTTGAATAATATGTAAACCCGTCGAACTGCTCGAGAAGATCGGGATCCTCATTAAAGATATAGGGTGCAAAACATCCGATAGCTCTGTCCATGAAGATGACTACCACATTTCTTCCTTCAGTGCTCAACGGTATCGTAGCCTGGGGATTGCTCTTCCTGATGTAGGACATTTTATAAAAAGCCCTCTGCACCTTATTCATATTGGGAATGGACATTCCGATAACGGCAATGACCCCCGCCAGGACAACTGCAAAAGCGATCTTTCTGAACTTAATGAATACAAATGCGAGAACAGCGATCACCACTATAAGTACCGCCAGGTTTATAAGTTTCTGATGCCCGGAATAAAAGATCTCCTTTTCAAATACCAGTGTGTTATTGAGCTGGCCCAGACCTTTCCCGAAAAACATATAGTCCGTAACAAAGACCGCATCCATAAGAAGGATTCCGGTGGTCATAAGGTTTTTTGCAGCAGGGGCAGCCAGGATATAGAAAAATCCCATCCACACCACAAAAAGTCCCAGGGCGATCAGTCCCGAATACAGGATATAGATATTGGGTGTGTGATATGTCATCTCGTCGATAAACTCCTCAGGAGAAGTCTTCATAACCTCCGAAGGGATCAGCATGCCGGTGAGGGCAGATGCCAGAAGTCCTCCCAGGAAGAAAAGGGCTCCGTTTCCCTTCTTTGCATCAGCGACCCTGATCTTAGGAAGCCTGTCCTTAAAGAGCACAAGAACAAAGGGGACGACCAGGGCGATGCCTGCCAATGTAAGATTGACCACCCTGGAAGTATAGGTATGGGATGTCTGGGCATATGCCATCAGCAAAGCTCCGCAGACTGCAGCGATAACAGAGAGTACCAGCCCCGGACGCTTAAGTCTGTAGAATATATTTTTCATCATGGAAAAAACGTTATTAAGAAGCCAGTAAAAAGCAAGACCCGAAGGGGAATTATAAAGGAAGACCAGGAAGAAGGCAGCCATTACGAAAAGCTGGATCCTGGACTTGGCAGGAAGTCCCCTGGTGTAGATATAAGCTGACACCAGACTGATCAGGGTCATAAGTATGGGAAGGATGTTGATGTCAAAACCCATTATGGTAAACATGGCATCGGGAGCTCCCAGATCCCTGATCGGGCCGAAGGATACTCCTCTGATCAGTTTCATTCCGGAAAGGAATCTGTACGCCGCCATGAAGAAAGGTATCTGAAGGAAAAGAGAGACCGAACCTTTAAGAACGTGGGTCGGACTGTAGTCATTCTGCCTGTAGTAAGTCTGGAGCATCATAAAACGCTCATCGCCCTTGAAAGTCTTCTTCAGGTGTGCGATGCCCTCAGCCATCCCGGCTTCCTTGTCACGTTCTTCCACCTGCATGGCATCTGCTCTCCTGTAAAGAGGCAGCACGAGAAAGTTAACAGCCAGGCTCAAAAAGATTATGGCGATACCGGGATGAGGAACAAGTCTGTTCGTGACGGCAAATATCATCTCGAACATAAGCTCCAGCGGTCTTATTATCAAAAGGTATAATGCAGTAAAGAAATTCATTTCACATCAATAGAACCCCAAATACTCCCAGTTCTCCTCCTCAAATATACTGTCGTGAACGCTGTACCAGTCGTCACTTAAGAATGTATTTCCGTTATTATCATCGATAGACCACATGTCAGAATGGAAGACATGAAGATCTCCGCTATATTTGTCTTCATTAGTTATAAGATTTCCGGTAAAAGGATTGACCGGGTCTTCGATAAGGCCGTCAAAAGCCAGTACAGGGACATCACCGTTTGTCATGAACTCATCGGATACCGTAAATCCATCCGCATCAAAATCCTTGACCAGCAGAAGAGGATTTACCTGTTCCACGTCAAGGTCCCCGTCGAAGAATTTCATATCATCGAACTGGCCGATATCGCGGCCGTGATCAGATACGATTATGATCCTGGTGTTGTCATAGACACCCTGTTCCCTTAAGTAGTCAAACCACTCTCCCAGCTGGATCAGAGCCGCCATATTTACGTCATAGTGCATGATCCTCATGGAATTATCCATCCTCATGGTCCTGCCGTCAATGGTATATCTCTGCTCCATATCCCGGTCGAATTCCGTATTGTTGACATAGGCCTCCGGTGTATAGTCCGGCTCCTGGAGAAGTGTGGGCTCATGGGTAGTATCGTTCGTCATAAGAAGGAAGTTGTCGCTTCCCCCCTCATCTATGATGGTCATCTGGTCAAGGCAGGCCAGAACGGAATATGCATTCATAAACAGAGGATCATATCCCGATGCTACGGACATGCTGTCAACAGACTGGGAGGCCACTATCCTGCTGGAAAGATCCGCCTCGTTATATGCGCCCAGATTGTAGATATTACCGCGAAGGAGCAGAGGCGCGCATCTGAAGATGGAATAGAAGAAAAAATTTCTCTCCCTGATCCTCTCGGTACCGCCGGACAATGTATCCGCCAGGTCGTTAAACTTATTATTCGTTATATATGTGTTTATGTCCGGATGATCAGAATAGATGGAAAGATCCGGCGTCCATTTATATCCCGCATAGGAGGGGTCGCAGACTGTGACATTAAATCCGTTGTCGTCAAAAAGATAAGGCATTACCCTCAAAGCTTCGTCATGCTTTACCTCCAGGGAGTCTTCGCTTCTAAGGTTCATATTCTCAGGGGTATATTCATATCCTCCGTAAAGAGGTGGCGTTCCGAAAATAGTATATCCGCCAAAGGATAAAGTGTCAGGATAATAGGTGAAACCGTCAAACTGCTCCATCAGCTCAGGTCTCTCGTTAAGGATATAAGGGATCTGGGCTCCCAGGGCACGGTCCAGCATTATGATCACTACATTCTGCCCTTCCCTGCTCAGGGTAAACTCGGGAGTCTCACTCTGATCCGCCATATAATCGAGTGTCTTATACTCTTTTGATATGGAATTCATATTCATGACTGACATGCCTGCCACAGCAAGGCAGGCTGCCATGATAACAAAGGATGTCTGCTTCCCCAGAAATCTGACTGCCAGCACCACCAGTGCGATGACCACAAAGAGGACCACCAGGTTTATAAGCTGTTTAGCTGCGGAATATTCAGGCTTGACCTCATATTTCAGGGAAGGCGAAAGGGTTCCCAGGTCATTTCCGAAGAGCATATGATCCACTACAAAGACTACCGCTGCCGAAGATGAGATCATTCCCATGATCTTCTTCCCCGTCTCCGAAGCAAGAAGATAGAAAAAACCAAACCAGATAATAAAATAGCCGGCCGCGATACATCCTGAATAATAAAGATACCTTACGGGATCTGCCATGGCAGCGGGATCCGTAAACTCGGCAACGGAAGATTCGATCACTGCAGAGGGGATAAGAAGTCCCGTAAAGACCGTCATGAACAGAGCAGGAAAAAAGAAGAGTGAGGCTCTCGCCTTCTCCCTGCCCAAAAGATCCTTCTTTGGGAAGGAAACATGCTTCTTAAGGATGATGACCGCAAGGGGAATAAGAAAGAGGATCCCCACGATCAACAGTCTGACAAATCTCTGGGTATAAAGATCATTATGCTTAAATACCGAATATCCTATGATGCCAACGCCTGCAAGAGCAGACATGACGGCCAGGATAAGCCTGGGGTTCTTAAGCTTATAGAAGATGTTCTTCACAAGTGAGAACAGATTGTTGAGTGTCCAGTAAAATACAAGTCCCGCCGGGGAATTGTAAAGGAACACCAGGAAGATAAGGGCCATTCCGTAAAGCTGTACTTTAGCTTTAATGGGAAGTCCCTTGGTGTAGATGGCGCTGGAGATGATGTTTATGAGGGTCATAAGGATGGGCAGAAGGTTTATGGCCAGGGCACCTATGACTATCATGTGATCCGGAGCTCCCAGATCGGCGATAGGGCCGAACTTTACTCCCTGAAGGAGCTTTAAGGATGACAGCATCCTGTAGGCTGCGATAAAGAAAGGTATCTCCAGCATAAGGGAAAGAGATCCCTTAAGCGCATCCGTAGGCTTATAGTTATTTTCCCGGTAAAAAGCCTGGAGCATCATGAAACGCTCATCACCCTTGAAGGTCTTCTTGATCTTCTCCTGCCAGGGGCCTATCTTCTCTTCTGTCTTACGCTCCTCTTCCTGCATGGCATCTGCCCTTTTGTACAGGGGCAGTACCAGGAAGTTCATGGCAAGGCTCAATGCAATAATTGCAAGGCCCGGATGATGAACGATCCTGTTTGCCATGCAGAATATTATCTCAAATAAGAGCTCCAAAGGTCTTATAAGAAGTGTATAAAGCGCAGTTAAAAAAGACATATATCAGTAGAACCCCAAATACTCCCAGTTGTTTTCGTCATAGATATCATCATGTACGCTGTACCAGAATCCGGGCATGAAGACATTTCCGTTATTTACGTCTATGTCGTAATAATCGGAATAGATCACTTCGATGGGTCCCTCAAACTTGGGATCACTGTTGATGGGATTTCCGGTGAAAGGATTTACGGGATCTTCCACGATACCTGAAAGAGCAATGGTTGGAACATCCGCATTTGTCATAAATGTATCGTCAGTAACAAATCCTTCGGAATCGAAATCCTTCACAAGAAGGACAGGATTGGCAAATTCAGCATCTATACCGACGGAAGATATCTCCAGCTGTTCGATCTGGTGGACATCCCTTCCGTGGTCTCCTACGATAATGATCCTGGTATTATCATATACACCCTGTTCGCGAAGGTAATCAAACCAGTCGCCCAGGAGCATAAATGTTGACATATTTACATGGAAATGGGCCACCTGGTCCACATTGTCCATCTCCAGGTTAACGCCGTCGATAGTATAGTCTTCAGGATTCATGATATATGCGCTGTTGTCCACGTTCATCTGGGGCGTATAGTCCGGCAGCTGAAGAAGCGTGGGCTCGTGGCATGCATCGTTAGTCATGAAGAGGAAGTTGCCTTCCGGGTCGTCAGATATCTGAGTCATATTTATCATATTTGTAAGGACCGAATACTCGTTCATATATCTGTTGTTAAGGCCTGATGCCCGGTAAAGGCCGTCAGTAGTCTGCATTACAGACAGCTCAGTGCCGTCCTCGTTAACATGCATGATACCGGCATTAAGGTCAGCATCATTATAAAGGCCCTCATTATAAACTGTACCCTGGATAAGGCAGGGAGAGACCTTAAAAAGGCTGTAAAGGAACATGTTCCTCTCCTTAAGAGCCTTCTCCTCTCCACTTAAGAGTTCATTATATTCATTGAAATATCCCTTGGTGATATAGAGGTTGAAATCAGGATAATCATCATAGATGGAAAGATCCGGATCCCAGGAATAACCTGCCAGAGTAGGCTGGCAGACAGTGATATCATATCCGTTCTCATAGAACAGTACCGGCATGACGAGAAGCGCCTCATCCGTCTTATCCTTAAGGAGCATATCATCTCTTCTGTTCATGGCGCCGGCTGTATATTCGTATCCGCCTGTAAGGGCAGGCATGGCAAAATTAGTCCTTATACCTGTTGCCACAGTATTGGGATAATATGTAAAACCGTCAAACTGGGTCTCAAGTTCAGGATTCTGGGCTAAAAGATAAGGGACAAGCGTTCCTATTCCTCTGTCCAGCATGAGAACTATGACATTCTTTCCGTCCTTGCTCAGGGTTATGACCGGATCTTCTTCCTGGACATAATAATCAACCTTCATATATCCCTTGGAGACCTTGTTCATATTGACTATGGACATTCCAACGATAGCCAGGGTAGCCGTAAGAAGGATAAGGGGCACTCCCTTTTTCCAGAACTTGAATATCACTACAAAGACTGCTGCCACAAGGACGACCACCAGAAGGTTGATCAACTGGGTCTTTGCAGAATACTCGGGCTTTACTTCATACTGAAGGTTGTTGGATACGCTTCCGAGCTTTGTTCCGAAGAACATATAGTCAGCGGTAAAGACACCGGCCAGGGCAAAGGCCACGATACCCATGATGTGCTTTCCCGTGTCATTTGCAAGGATATAGAAAAATCCCATCCACACCATAAAGAGTCCCGCCGCAGTAAGGGCCGAGAACCACAGATAGTAGTTAGGATCAAAGAAAAGATACTGGGTAACAAACTCTGTGGGCGAGGATGCCAGAAGGGCTGACGGGATCAGAAGTCCCGTAAGGGCCATAATATATGTGCATCCGAAAAAGAACACCTTTTTGTCAGGCGTAAAGGCTGCTCTTTCCTTCGTCTTCATCTTCCCTTTTAAGAAATAAAGGACGATGGGAATGAGAAGCGCTGCAGCAAAGATCAGGAGCTTTACTATCCTGTGGCTGTACATGGAACTGCTGCATATTATTGTATAAAGAGCCACTGCAAGACCTGCAAGCGCTGCCATTACGGACAGTACCAGCTTCGGGTTCTTAAGCTTATAGAAGATGTTCTTCACAAGGGAGAACAGGTTGTTAAGTGTCCAGTAAAATACAAGTCCCGCCGGGGAATTATAAAGGAACACCAGGAAGATAAGGGCCATTCCGTAAAGCTGTACCTTTGCCTTTGTGGGAAGTCCCTTGGTGTAGATAGCGCTGGAGATGATGTTTATGAGGGTCATAAGGATGGGCAGAAGGTTTATGGCCAGTGCACCAATGACGATCATGTGATCCGGAGCTCCCAGATCGGCGATAGGGCCGAACTTTACTCCCTGCAGGAGCTTTAATGATGACAGCATCCTGTAGGCTGCGATAAAGAAAGGTATCTCCAGCATAAGGGAAAGGGATCCTTTAAGCGCATCCGTAGGCTTATAGTTATTTTCCCGGTAAAAAGCCTGGAGCATCATGAAACGCTCATCGCCCTTGAAGGTCTTCTTGATCTTCTCCTGCCAGGGGCCTATCTTCTCTTCTGTCTTTCGCTCCTCTTCCTGCATTGCATCTGCCCTTTTGTACAAAGGCAGTACCAGGAAGTTCATGGCAAGGCTCAAGAAGATGATCGCAAGACCCGGATGGTGTACGATCCTGTTGCTTATTGAGAAGATGATTTCAAATATAAGCTCAAGAGGCTTTATTAATACCGTATAAAGAGCAGTAAGAAAACTCATTTCTTTTTCGCCTCTTCCTTACCTTTCTTCTCTTTATCTTTTTTCTTTTTGGATCCCAGCTTTGCAGCTTCTTTCTCAGCTTTTTTACGGGACTCTTCCACCAGGGAATTGTACTTATTCATCATGTAATCGACAGTTCTCTTGGCGCCTTCACCCATGTATACCCATGTCTCGGATCTGGCCTTGTCTCTTCCTGCCTGATACTTGGGATCGTTCATGCACTCGTCGATAACATCCTTGATCTTACCGATGTTATCTTCTGAGAGCTGCTGTCCAAGGGAAGGAAGGATGCTGAATGTCCAGAGATCGTCCTCCAGCCATGCGGCATCGTAAACTGACTTGTCGAAAGATGTATCTGCATAGATGATGGGCTTATCGAATACAAGGGAGAAATCGTAGAGGACACCGGAGAAATCGGA
Organism: Clostridiales bacterium; assembly: GCA_017612755.1. GTDB lineage: Bacteria > Bacillota > Clostridia > Saccharofermentanales > Saccharofermentanaceae > Saccharofermentans. The sequence goes on along the minus strand of JAGAFH010000006.1, from coordinate 3,530 downwards.
GATAAGGATATCGGATCTGTTGAGGACATCGAAGTTATCCGTATCCCTGTTCCACTCCAGCTTGTCGCTGTTGGGATACTTGCTCATAAGCTCATCCATCATCTCCTTCTCAGACTCGAAGGACTGGGGGTGAGGTCTTACTACTACCTTATATCCTGTCTTAAGGAGTTCATCGATGATCTTACCGCCATAGTAAGCGAAGATGGAGGAAGGACCCCAGGAAGGTGCCAGAAGGACAGTGGGAACTTCTCCTTCTTTTCTTACATACTTATTTGTATCTACCCTCTTCTTCATCTCATCCATGTAGGGGATTCCTACCAGCTCCATCTCCTTAACGGGGACACCTCTGATCTCCCAGAGCTTCTTGAGCTGATCGATCTGGAACTGACCTGAAAGAAGGATGGAATCATAGAAATCGATACCGAACATCCTGTAGATAGTGATATCTCCTGCAGCATGGGGAATGTGCACATAGTACTGAACTTCCTTTGATCTCTTCCACTGGAAGACATCAAGGCTGGGGGTGGTTGAAAGGACAAGTGTTGCATTGAGGAGGTTGAGCTTGGAGAAAGCCTTGTTTCCTTCACCAATGAACTCAGCCTTTATATGCTCGTACTTTTTCTCGAGAGCCTTGTCGTCAGAGGATGCAGTGAAGTAGTGGACTTCCTGTCCCCTTTTCTCAAACTCGTCACAGATGGGTTCGAAGATATTCCAGTATCTCTTGTTATCCGAGAAGATAACGATAGGAAGTCTGTTACCGTCCATCTTCTCGCGCTTGCCGCCGGAGATGATGAACTTGATCTTCATTATAAGGGTACGGAGGAAATAAACACCTACTCCGAATACACCTATAAGAATAGTGAATAACATGCTTCCCGTTCCGGGATCGATATAAAGCATCTGCATTTTTCTGTCCTCTTTCTTAATTCTTTATTTATCAGGCAGCTTCGTTTTCGCTGCTTTCTTTCTTTTCCTTAGGCTGGTTCAGCTCAGCCAGCTTCCTTACGAGATAATCGGCGATCAGCGATGCCGACTGTCCGGGATGCTGCCAGGCATCCTTTCTTACCTCGTCCCTGTTCTTTTCGTATTGGGGATCATTGATACACTCGTCGATCATGTTCTTGAGATTTCCCATAGACTCATTCGTGATGGCCTTACCCAGCTTAGGCAGGATACGGAGGGTCCAGGGGGTCTCATCGATCCACCAGGCATCAAAAGGATCCATATTGATATCTGCATTTGCATACATAACAGGCTTGTTAAACAGAAGGGAGAAATCAAAGAGCACTCCGGAGAAATCAGAGATGAGGATATCGGCTCTGGAAAGGATATCGAAGTTGTCATTATCCCTGTTCCACTCTACCTTCTCACCATCGGGATATTTGGCCATCAGTCTGTCCATAGTCTCCTTCTCAGCCGTAAAGGACTGGGGATGAGGTCTGATGACGATGTTATATCCCGTCTTTATAAGTTCATCTATAAATCTCTCACCATATACGTTGAGGATGCTTGAAGGTCCCCATGACGGTGCAAGGAGCACTGTAAGACCATCGTGCTTCTTCACATCGGAAGCCTTTATCCTCTTGTACATCTCATCCCAGTAAGGAAGTCCCACCAGTTCGATTTCCTTGGCAGGCAGCTTTCGAAGCTCTTCCAGCTGTCTGGTCTGTTCCTCCTGGTGTTTTCCGGAAAGGAGCATGGCATCAAAGTAATCGATACCGAACATCCTGTACATATTTACATTTCCGGGGGAATGAGGAATATGGATATACCACTTAACGTTCTTAGACCTCTTCCACTGGAAGACGTCCAGGCTGGGTGTTGTTGCCAGGACTATGTCTGCGTTAAGAAGATTAAGCCTTGAGAAAGCCTTGTTGCCCTCACCTATGAATTCACACTTTATGTGCTCATAACCCTTGGAAAGAGCAGGATCGTCAGGGGAAGCAGTCCAGAAATATGCCTCGACTCCCCTCTTTTCCAGCTCATCGCAGATAGGCTCAAAAGTATTCCAGTATCTCTTGTGGTCGGAGAAGATGACGATGGGGAGCTTGCCCATATCCAGCTTAGCCTGCTTACCGCCGGAGATGATAAACTTTATCTTTACGAAAAGGGTCCTGAGGAAATAAACAGCAACGCCGATGATACCGATAAGTATCGAAAACAGCATGCTGCCCGTTCCGGGATCGATGTAAAGAAACTGTCCTGCCACTGTCAGATAACTCCCTTATAACTGTCGTCGACTTCTATGAGCTCAGCTACGGAGTCGATCTCAACTATCTGGTCTCCTGTTACGGGGATGACTTCCATATCGATCTTATCCAGGTTCATATTTACAATGTCATCCCAGAAAAGATCTTCGTAACCCGGCTTTGTATAAGCCTCGTTTATAGCGTCACGGATAATGGCAGCATCTTCCTTTTTCATATAGGACACGCCTACCATGTTATAGTCATCCGTTCCGCCCTTTCCTACTCTGGTGATCCTTCCGTTTTCGTCCGTATCGAATACCCAGTCTCCTGAGAATCCCTCCACCATCCTGCCGTAGTAGCAGGACTTACTGTGGTCAACGGTGAAGAAGGAATGGTCGGTTATATAAAGATCGGCCTCGCAGATAAAGCAGTCTGCCCTGCCCATAATATCGCCGAGAGCATGAACGGAAGAGATGTTGTTGATGGTCTCATACTCAGTATTCCTGATGATCTTAAGTTCGGGATATTTCTCCGTAAGATAATCGAACTGGTCTCCCAGATATCCGGTTACCACATATATCTCTTCAACGCCCCGAAGCTTCAGGCCTTTGATGACCGTCTCGATCATGGGGACTCCGTGTACTTTTACAAGGGGCTTGGGCATGGTATTTGTAAGAGGTCTCATCCTCGTTCCCATACCTGCCGCCATCAGTATTCCGATCTCCATAACTGCTCCTTAAAGTTCGTCGATGATGCGGATGATCTGCTTGAAGGGGATGATCTCTCCCTCGATCTCAGCGCTTCTGTGATTCTTGAGGATAGACTCTGCAACATGTGTCATTGCGGGGTATGCTGCACGGAGCATCTGGTTAGCATAGATGATGATATTGATGCCGTGGGAAGCCAGCTCCTCGGCTGTTACCTCATTGAAGGATGTGGGAACAACAACGATGGGTGTTGTCTTATCAGTCTCACGGAAAGCATCACAGAAATCGAAGATCTCCTTGGGGCTCTTCTGTCTTGAGTGGATCATGATACCGTCAGCGCCGGCCTTAACATAAGCGTGGCATCTCTCAAGGGCATCTTCCTGACCCTTCTCGAGGATAAGGCTCTCACATCTAGCGATGATCATAAAATCATCTGTTCTCTGGACAGCCTTACCTGCAGAGATCTTTGCACAGAAGTTCTCGATGGAATCCTGGGTCTGGGCAACTTCTGTGCCGAAGAGGGAATTCTTCTTAAGACCTGTCTTGTCCTCGATGATGACAGCGGAAACACCGAGTCTCTCAAGGGTCCTTACGTTATAAACGAAGTGCTCTGTAAGTCCGCCTGTATCACCGT
>JAGAFH010000064.1 GCA_017612755.1 Clostridiales bacterium | reverse complement strand
TTCTCAAGGATGGCCGTCCATTCGTCGTATTTAAAGCTGTCGTCCCAGGCATCAAAGATAAAGCCCTTTTCGTATCCCTTCTGAATAACGGGCACCAGCCTTCTGTCGCCTCTTGCCAGCACTCCTTCCCAGCAGGAAGTCTCCACAGCATGCCAGAGATATCTGATATTCTTCGAGCGCCTCAGAAGATCTCTCAGGAAGGCCTGCTTTTCGAGAAACTCCTCCATAGAGCACTGTCTCTCCCACTGGAATGCCGTGAAAGGCTTTGGGATGAACATGGAGGTGGAGACGGTGATCTCGGGACGGCGTGGTTTATACCCTTCCTCCCTGGCCGTTTCGTAGTAAAGGTCCTCTATCTTTTTCGCCAGGTCGGCGATACCCCTTATATCATCAAAAGTCTCTGTGGGAAGTCCCAGCATGAAGTAGAGCTTGACCGTGCTCCAGCCACCCCTGAAAGCCAGCTTTAAAGCACTTAGGATATCCTCTTCATTGATTCCCTTGTTGATAACGTCACGAAGTCTCTGGGTACCTGCCTCGGGAGCAAAAGTCAGTCCCGTCTTTCTTGTCTTGGACACCTTTTCCATCAGATCAAGGGCGAAGTTGTCGATACGAAGTGACGGCAGGGACAGGCTGGTATGATGGCCATCATATGCTTCTATCAGGCTGTCGGTCAGTTCCTTAAGACCCGTATAGTCACTGGTGGACAGGGAAAGCATTCCGATCTCGTCATATCCGGTAGTCCTTTCAAGCTCCCTGCCCTGCATGCACAGCACATCAGGGCTCTTTTCCCTGACTGGCCTTGTGATATATCCGGCCTGGCAGAACCTGCAGCCTCTTATGCATCCCCTGAAGATCTCCAGGTATCCCCTGTCGTGGACGATGTTGTTATTGGGCACCACGGGACTTGTAGGAAAAGACATGTGGTCCAGGTCAGTTACGATCCTTTTGGTGACCACATCTTTGGCATATTCATTCTTTTTATCAAGGCTTACGAACCTGCCGTCTTCATATACAGGCTCATAAAAGGACGGGATATAGACCCCCTCTATCTGCGAGGCCTTTTCAAGGAAAGCTTTCCTGTCCTTTTTGCCCCCGTCCTTATATTCTTTTACGACCCTGGTGAACTCCAGGTTCAGCTCTTCTCCCTCACCCATGAAGACCGCGTCGAAAAAGTCCGCCATAGGCTCGATATTATAAGCAACAGGTCCGCCGCAGACAACGATGGGGTCCTCCTCTTTTCTGTCCTTTGACAGGAAAGGAATTCCTCCCAGATCCATCATCTGGAGGATATTGGTAAAACACATCTCATAACCGATGGAAAAAGCCACCACATCAAACTCGTGAAGCGGCGACTTTGTCTCAAGTGAATATAACGGGATATTATTCTCCCTCATCTTCCTGTCCATATCGGGCCAGGGCGAAAAGCATCTCTCACAGGAAGTGTAGTCCTCTGAATTAAGGACTTTATAAAGTATCTGAAGAGCAAGATTGCTCATGCCGATCTCATAGACATCGGGGAAACAGAAGGCAGTCCTTACGGCAGAGCAGGAACCTTTAGATAAGAGCTCTGCCAGGACTTCTTCTTTGATTATCTGGTTTTTCTCGCCCCCCACATAACGTCCGGGGCTCTCCACCGACATCAGTACTGATCTCGGCACAACAACTTCCTTATGCATAAGGAGATTATATCAGATTAATGATCAATAATCGTCCTGCGAGCAAAGATACATGAATCCGAAGATGACCATGCAGGCTGAACCGATGATATAGAGCACAAAACCGGGGCCATAGCTGTGAGTTACCATAGGCGTTGCTTCAGCTCCTACGGAATAAGTCTCTGCAAGTGCACTTACCGTGGAATTAACTAAATCCAGGGAACTCATTCCCGTAACGATATTGTAGATCATATATATGGCAAAAAGTCCGTTAATGGCTGCAAGAAGCAAAGACTTGGGTTTATTCCCGAAAAGCGTGAAAAGAAGCGTTGCCATACCAAGGCCAAGACAGACGATCCCCCTGAAGGATCCGATCATGGTAAGGGTCGTCGTCTCAGGCCCGAGGCCGTAACCCATGTCCATGGTAATGGTGGCATAAGGAATGATAAGTCCTATCACCATAACGATACATGCGATGCATACGAAAATACCGGTCAATCTCTGACCACTCATAAAAATCTACCCCCTTTGTAAAAACAATAATCTACCCTAAAGATTCCAAGGAGAATTATATCAAAACAAGATTATCATTGTCCAGATATTTTGATTATCAGAGACTCACCGCTTTGAAGGGTATATCGTCCGTTTCCTCTTACGTTTCTCTCGGAAAGAAGGGTACCTGATGCGGAGTATCTCTGGACCGTGGCTTCCGTTGCGGAAAGATCCAGTCCCTCCGTTATGAACTGCTGTACCGATCCCGAACAGTTGGAGACGATGACGTATCTTCCTCCGCTGTCTTCAGTCACTAATATGCTGCAGGCGCTCGTAAAGCTGGAAGCGGAGACTCCGGAAGACATATCCAGGGGATCTAAGACCTCATAGTAGATGCCTTCGGAATATCTGAGCATGGAAAGGGCGGGCATAACCTTCAGGACGGGGATCTTCCCTGCCATGGTAAATACGGAATCTGACTCTGTGTCCACAGGTCTGTCAGAAACGGGCAGGTCCACCATTATCATCCTGATATATGATGCGGCATTTTTATTTATAAGTATGGAAGTCATCTCACCCGCAGTAAGTGTCCGGTCTTCCGGAAGCTCTATGGAAAGGGATGATATGAACTCACCTCCGTCGGCAGAATGTGATGCCATCCTGGGGGTGTCGTAGTTTGAATCCGAGTAGAAATTCTCTATCTGTTCCAGCATGGTGCCTCTGTAGCCTGTCATCACCCTGAAGTTAAGGCCGGATGCATGGTAATCGGCTGAAGAAAGGACCGTCCCGCCCTCATATTCCATACCGTCAAGAAGCACGATATTGTCCTTGATGTCGATATAATACTGGGACCTGTTAAAAGCATCGATTATATATGATACATATGCGCCTCTCTGGGCATCGCTCATAAAGATACCCTCCGTGTCCCGTATCTCTATATAGACAGTGTCGAACTGTCTGTTCCAGGGAAGGGCTGTCCCGTTATCTATCCTCTTCTTTCCGTATTCGGAGCTTACGGAACCACAGAGATAATCCATCAGGGTGTCGATATCTTCCTTTCCGGCACAGGATCCGATCACTATCCAAGGGGATGATCCGCAATCCCGTGAAAGCCTTAAAGCCGTCTCCAGGGACTCTTCATCCGTGGAATAGAACCTCTCCTCCGAGAAACCTGAAGATCCAAAGCCCAGGTAGTCATATCTGATGGCAGCCGGGCAGGCTGCTATGACAGGATCAGAGAAGGAATCGGGAACATAGTCCTCATCATATCTGTCCTCACCTACATAGATATCATCGACAGACAGTTCCCCCTCACCTTCAAAGGAGATATTGAACCTGATGACGTCCTCTTCGGAGATCATGTTCTCAGTAACTGCAAAGACATAGGAATAAGTCTCGAACTTGTCCGTTATCCCTTCAACGGTAAATCCCACATTGCCGAAGGTATCGCCGTTAAGCCATACCATGGCATTCTTGACTGAGGAATCGCCGCTCTTAAGCCTTAAGGATATCCTGTAGAAAGAATCATCGGAGAAGTTGTCGGAACAGTTCATCTCCAGGGTCTGTGTCAGTGTATGGGCACCGTCCCCATCACCTTCCAGCACCCCGTAAGTACCATCGTCGGAGGATGTCGAAAGGGCCGTTTCCTCTCCGTAAAGATCCCAGTCATCCACGCCCTCCTCAAGAAATGAGATCATGCAGATATCTCCTGTCATGACCGCATCGGCCGGGATCTCATCACTGACCCTTAAAGCGCTCAATACAGTGGCAAAATAAAGATTGTTGGCATTTTCCGTAATAAACCTGCCGTCCGTTCCGTTAAAGACCCTCTCCACAGCTCCGCTGGCAGTGGTAAGATCCATTATCTCTCCCGTGGAAGATGAGATAAGACAAGCCTTAAGATCTGAAGTGACCACCACTATCCTTCCGTCGTCAGATACGGTCATGGCTTCAGGCTCTGATGAGGATATGTCTATTACTTCCTCTCCCTCACTTCCAATGATGGTGATCTTTCCGCTGTTGTCCAGGATATAGGAACAGTCTGAGGTAACTTCCACCGAAACGGGCAAAGTGCCTTCAGAAAGACTTGATACTTTTGAAAAGACAAGTCCGTTATATGATGTGTAGATATTTCCCAGATCGTCTGCAAGGGTCATGAACGTACCGTTACTTCCGATCATCAGGATATTGCCTTCAAAGGGAGTATCCACCTTGACCGCTTTTCCGGAGGAGACGATATAGAGGCTGTTGTCTTCCGTGGTAAATACGGGAGTAGTGCCCACGGCAGCTATGGCTGTGGCATATACTTCCTCTTCGGGACAGTCGGACATCAGGGCAAAAGTCCTTCCGTCCACTGACCAGAATACTTTTCCTTCTGTGGAAAGAGCAAATACTCCGGCTTCAGAACCGAATATATCGGCGAATATATCTTCTGTATCATTAAATTCCCTGATGAGCTGTTCAGAGGTGATATCGGATATGATCTTACCGCTTTCCGTAAGAACGTCTACAGTTGATGAAACGCAGGCTGTCTTGACTACGGGATCATTGATCCAGAATCCTTCAGTATCGTCGATCTTTGTGACCATACCGAATCCTGCTTCATCAAAACCTTCCGTCTCACTTTGGAACCTGACGCTCATAACGCCGTCACTGTCCAAAGACAGGATCTTGACTTTGTTTCCGGGAACGTCATAAAGTCCTTCTGCAGTCGTCTCCGGGTCAAAGAATATATGATCTCCCACAGCATCAGCCACAGTAAGGACCTGATACTCCGATGTGGAATCAAAGGATGCATTCCTGATCCTGTTGGATGTGGGGATCTTTTCCAGGTTAAGTCCTATTCCGTTGGACTGGGTGCCTCCGGGCTGGTCGTAGACACGGACCCTGGGAAGTTCCGACCTGATACCGAATATACCCAGGACAGCCAGGATAACGAGGGCGATCATAAAGATGACCGCTACGATGACCACCATATTGAAGACCCTTCTTCTGTGGACCCTTCCGAACCTGAATCTGTCAAGCCTGTTCATTTACCGTCTCCGCAGGAACCGCTTCCGCTTCTTTTTCAGCCCTTGCCTTTTGCATTTCCTCCTTGCGGAGCTTTGCCAGGATGACAATGCCTATGACAGAGGGTATAGCAAGTGCAAATTCAGCTACTGCGCCCACTGTCAGGATGCCGTCGGCAATATCAGTATAAGGAGCAAAAGCCGGGTTGTCTAAAAGCTCGGGGATACCGCCCCCGATAAGATTAAATATGGCATGCACAAGGATGGATGCTTTAAGCGATGATGTCAGATAATAGATCCACCCCAGCATGATGCCGCATACAAGGGCATATACTATCTGGATCGAAACTCCGTGAAGGATACCGAAGATCACAGCAGATACGGCGATGGCAACAGCCGGATGAAACCTCTTGAGCAGTTCTCCCATGATGATCCCCCTGAAGGTAAGCTCCTCCAGTATAGGTATAAAGATGACCGATCCTACGAAACCGATGACAGCATCCCACCAGGGGACTATGGAAGATTCCACACTACTGTATCTGTCTACCGATTCCGTGTAGTCCTCCAGAGCTTCCTGTACGGGGGCAAGGCTCTCGGCGATATATCCCACCAGCATAAGGAACAAAGTGACAAGGCCTATCATCCCTACTGATATAGCAACCAGCAGCATCGCCTTGCTTACAGGCAGCTTCCCGTTCATGATGAGCTTATCTCTTTTGATGGTGACTATCTTATAGTAAACGTACAT
>JAGAFH010000063.1 GCA_017612755.1 Clostridiales bacterium | reverse complement strand
TGAACCAGATCCTGGCTGATGCATGCGGAAAGCCGCTCGAGCAGCTGATGCAGGACACGGACCGTGATCACTGGATGACGGCACAGGAAGCACTGGAATACGGGATCGTAGATAAGATCCTCGAGAGCAAGAAATAAATAGAATTGGAGGCATATAAAAATGGCTAAGGTAATTGGTATTGACTTAGGTACAACAAATTCGTGTGTAGCAGTTATGGAGGGTTCCGAGACTGTCGTTATCCCCAATCCCGAAGGAGACAGAACCACCCCGTCTGTAGTTGCTTTCGCGAAGGATGGCGAGAGGCTTGTAGGTAAGGTTGCAAAGCGTCAGGCGGTAACAAACCCTGAGAAGACGATCCAGTCCATCAAGCGTGAGATGGGTTCAAACTACAAGGTAAACATCGATGACAAGACATATACTCCCCAGGAGATATCCGCAATGATCCTGAGTAAGCTCAAGGCAGATGCTGAGGCTTATCTCGGTACACCTGTCACACAGGCAGTCATCACGGTCCCTGCTTATTTTACAGATTCACAGCGTCAGGCTACAAAGGATGCCGGCAAGATCGCAGGTCTTGAGGTATTGAGGATCATCAATGAGCCTACGGCGGCTTCCCTGGCTTACGGCCTCGATAAGGAGAACGACCAGAAGATCCTCGTGTTCGACCTGGGCGGCGGTACATTCGATGTATCTATCCTTGATATCGCTGACGGCGTGTTCGAGGTATTGGCAACAGCGGGCAACAACAGACTCGGCGGCGATGACTTCGACAACAAGGTTGTTGATTATCTCGTTGACTCATTCCAGAAGTCCGAGGGTATCGACCTGAGAGGCGACAGGATGGCAATGCAGAGAGTCCGTGAGGCAGCAGAGAATGCAAAGATCGAACTGTCAGGCAAGATGACATCAGAGATCAACATTCCTTACATCACTGCCAACGAGACAGGCCCGAAGCACCTCAATGTCACACTTTCAAGAGCAAAGTTCGATGAGATCACATCAGGACTTGTACAGTCCACGATGGAGCCCGTAAAGAGAGCTATGAGCGATGCCGGTGTATCACCTTCAGACATCGATAAGATCCTTCTCGTAGGTGGTTCCACAAGAATTCCTGCAGTTCAGGATGCAGTTAAGAATTATTTCGGCAAGGAGCCTTTCAAGGGCATCAACCCTGATGAGTGCGTCGCCATCGGCGCGGCTATCCAGGCAGCTGTCCTTACAGGCGATGTTAAGGGATTGCTCCTTCTCGACGTTACACCTCTGTCACTCGGTATCGAGACAATGGGCGGCGTCTTCACAAAGATGATCGAGAGAAACACGACTATCCCTACAAAGAAGAGCATGATCTTCTCTACAGCAGCTGACGGACAGACACAGGTCGACGTACATGTCCTTCAGGGTGAGCGTGAGATGGCTGCTTACAATAAGAGCCTTGGTAACTTCATCCTTGACGGTATCGCACCTGCACCCAGAGGAGTACCTCAGATCGAGGTTACATTCGATATCGATGCTAACGGTATCGTTAACGTATCCGCTAAGGATAAGGGCACAGGCCGTGAGCAGAAGATTACCATCACTGCTTCCTCCAACATGAGCGACGAGGATATCCAGAAGGCTATCAAGGAAGCTGAGCTTCACGCCGCAGAGGATAAGGAGCGTAAGGAGAAGGTAGAGACAAAGAACCAGGCTGAGTCTACTGTCTACCAGACAGAGAAGACTCTCGGCGAGATCGGCGATAAGGTATCCGAAGAGGATAAAGCTCCTGTTAATGAAGCTCTTACAAGACTTAAGGATGCTATCTCCAGAGACGATACAGCTGCCATGAAGACAGAGACTGAAGCTGTCACACAGGCATTCTACAAAGTATCCGAGAAGCTCTATCAGGCAGCAGGCGGAGCCGCATCCGGCGCTCCCAACCCTGAGGACTTCGCAGGCTACGGCGCCTCCGGTGCAGCTGATGCCGGTTCATCTCCTTTCACAACAGGCGGTGACGACAATAACGACGGTTTTAAGAATGCAGGCGGAGATTTCTGATTTAAATGGCTGATCAAAAAAGAGATTATTATGACGTCTTAGGCGTCAGCAAAGGCGCCTCGGAAGACGAGCTCAAGAAAGCATACAGAAAGATGGCTAAGCAGTATCATCCGGATCTTAATCCGGGTGATACCGTTGCTGAGCAGAAGTTCAAGGAAGTCAACGAAGCTTACGAAGTCTTATCTGATGCTGACAAGAGAAGAAAGTACGACCAGTTCGGCCACGCCGGCGTGGATCCCAACGGATTCGGCGGAGGTGCAGGCGGATTTGGCGGTGCTTACGACGTAGATATCAACGATATCTTCAACACTTTCTTCGGAGGAGGATTCGGAGGCGGATCTACTTCCAGAAGAAGGAACGGTCCTTCCAAGGGTGCCAACCTTAAGTATGGCATGACCCTTGAATTCATGGAGGCGGCTTTCGGTGTCGAGAAAGACATCACCGTTACCAAGGAAGATGTATGTCCTTCCTGTAAAGGTTCCGGTGCCCAGCCCGGTACCGCTCCCGAGACATGTCCTTCCTGTAAGGGAGCCGGAAGGGTACAGCAGCAGACTAAGACTCTTTTCGGCATGACCATGGTCACCAAGGACTGTCCTGCCTGCGCCGGAAGGGGAACAGTCATCAGGACTCCCTGTACCAACTGTGGAGGAAGAGGGAGAAAGATTGCCAAGAAGCAGCTTCACATCAGAGTCCCTGCCGGTGTTGATACAGGTGATATGCTCCCCATCAGAGGCGAGGGCGAGCCCGGAAGAAACGGCGGCTCCAACGGTGATCTTTATATCGAGTTCAAGGTCAAGAAGCACGAAGTATTCTCCAGAAACGGAAAGAATACAAGCTGCGATGTTCCCATCACCTTGGCCCAGGCGGCTCTTGGCGGCGAGATCAAGGTGCCTACAATCGATGGTCCCGTTTCTTACACTGTTCCCGAAGGTACCCAGCCCGGAGATACATACACCTTCAGAGGCAAGGGTATTCCTGATAAGCAGAACCAGAATATGAGAGGCGACCACACAGTCAAGTTTACGATCGAGATTCCCATAAGGCTTACGGAGGATCAGAAATCGAAACTGCGGCTCTTCGATTCATCCCTTACCGAGAAGAACTACGCAAAGAGAAACAGTTTCTTCGAGAAGTTAAAAGGAATATTCAGATAACAGAAATGCCCGGAACCATCCGGGCATTTTTTATTTGCAGCATTCCCAAAAACAATGCTGTTTCGTTTGTTGTCTGAGAATAATCTATAAAATTCTCAAAAAAAGGGGTTTTGATTCTCAAATTTGGGAATGGAAACGGACACTAGAAAAAACATAAAGCGCCATGAACTTTACGGGGGTTTTTATGCTCCTTATAGGTGAAGAGGGAAAGCACTTGACTTTTGTCTAAATTGGTGGCGTAATATGTAGCACATGTAAATAATGAATAGACAAAGCCGGTGCTCCGGCAGAAGATCGTTTGACAGTTCTCATAGGGGAACTATGCCCAAACGGCATTCTGCCGGAGTACCGGTTTTTACCGAGCTTTCAGGCTTGAACCTTGACAAGTTAATACACATGAGATGAGCCGTACGGCCGGCCGGGGAAGTCCGCGATGACATGAGCGGGCCAAGGAATAGTACGCTCATCTTCATGTTTTTTGTTTGTCCGGTTTTTCAGTTTTGAAAGCGAGGTATTTATATGTCAGTAAAAGAAAGCAACAGTATAACCTATTCAAGTTTAGCAGTATTGGATTTCAGGAAGGATGAGGAGTCCTTCGACTTTAACGAGAGTATGGAACTGGTTTCGGAATCGTCGGAACTGTTCCTTCGTATGGCATCTCTTCTGCCGGAGGATCAGTTCCTCGGCTGGCAGTTCGATGCCAGGTCCGGCAGGTGTATAGTCTTATCCACACCGGAGGCTGATGTATCAGTAAATGATATCGGCATGGTCTTCAGGAAGATAGCGGATATCCATCCGGAAGGACCTGCAGTCAAGCCTACCCTGGCAGGAAAGGGAAGGAAGATTTATTGTCTTATCCCGGATGAGAAGAAGGACCTCAACATATCCAAAAGAGAGTCTTTTCTTCTTGGCAGCAGGTTCGGTCTTATAGCCAGCGACAGGTACTGGGATGCTCTCAGGATACTGTCGGAAAGAAAAGCAATCATCCGCTTTATTGCAGGCAGGGATGGCGGGAAGATATATGTATCCGTTCCCGGGAAGATGTCATTAGACCTTCAGGTCATGCTGACTCTTCTCTTCCCCAATCTCAAAGCGGCATGGGTCCTGGAAGAGACTGCCCTGGTAACGGGTATGCCCTACATCGAAGCCATGTCTTCCATACTCTTTTCCCGTTATTTCGGCAGGCCTTTTCCGAAGCCGTCCAACCCGGATGAGATAGAGGAACTGGACCTGGATATGGGCTTTGGCGAGGATGCGGAAGCTGTGTTTGAAGCTGCTGATTTCAGGTCTATGCTTCAGGACCTTATCGGCCTTGAAGACATCAAGGAGCAGATTGGAAAGATAGAAGCTTTTGCCCGTCTTAAGAAGTCGGTAAAAGAGAAGGGCGAGGCTGATATCCCCATTGCTCTTAATATGGAATTCACCGGAAATCCCGGTACAGCCAAGACTACGATAGCCAGGATCCTGGCAGGGATACTGGCGGAAGTGGGTCTTATAGAAGACCCTCATATATATGAGGTGGGCCGTTCCGACCTTGTAGGAAGATATGTGGGTGAGACAGCCTGCAAGGTCAAGGATGTGTTCAGGAAGGCAGAGGGCAGGATCCTCTTTATCGATGAGGCATACTCACTGGTAGACGACCGGGACGGTTCCTATGGCGATGAGGCCATTAACACCATCGTCCAGGAGATGGAGAACAGAAGGGACAGGACCATCGTAATCTTCGCCGGTTATCCTGATAAGATGAGGGAGTTCTTCAGCATCAACCCCGGACTTCGTTCCAGGGTCCCCTTCAGTCTCCGGTTCCCCGACTATTCGGTAGAGCAGATGGAGCAGATAGTAAAGCTGGAAGCTAAGAAGCGGGGCTTTACCATAGATAAGGATGCCATGTCTTCAGTAAGGGCTGCCTGCGTATCCGCGTCAGGAGATACACAGAGCGGAAACGGCAGATTCGCCAGGAATCTGGTGGAGAATGCAATCCTTGAATATGCATCCAGGATATACAGGGAAGGTAAGGCTTTTGAAGAGCATATCCTTATGGCAGAAGACTTTTCCTATGTATATAGACCCAATAAAAGGACTAATCGGATAGGTTTCTAAACTTTTGGTGAAAAAGTCTTGATTATCCCTCCCGGGAAGAGTATAGTTTGATGCTACACGGCACATTTCAGCAATTTACTCTCCCGGGAGTAAATATCCCATCATAACAACAGATCTTTGGCAGTTGCCTGACTTTTGTCAGGTTAGGTTCTTTGGTCCTTTTTTAGGAGAAAGAGAGGTTCTTATGGCCGTTAGAAACGATGGCGGTTACGCCGTATTCGAGGAACTGTTCAGAAGACACAAAGAGGGTGACCCCTACGCATTTTCCGATATCTACGAATTCACCAGGAGCGCGGTGGAGAACAATATCAGAAAGTACATCTTCAGGTCACTGTCAGCAAACGGAAGCTTCGGCTTCTCAGCTGACTTCACAGAGGAAGTGATGCAGGAAACATACCTGGCTCTCTACCTCAATATCAGGTCAATAAAAGAGCCCAGGACGGTGATCCCCTGGCTCAAGAAGACCTCCTACAACCTCTGCTGCAGGATATCCGGGTCCTACATCGAATCCGACAGGATGGAAGAGGTTACGGAAGATAACTCCGGGTACTTCGAGAACGACTTCGACAGCGAAGCGGAGTTTAGAAGGATAGCAGGAAACATCCTTCCTCCCAAGAAGTACGAAGCCTTAAGGCTCAACGTGGTGGAAGGCTACGACTACAGCGAGATAGCAAAGCTCATGCACTGCCCGGAAGGAACAGTGAAGAGCAGGCTCAACTCTGCCAGGAAGATCCTGGCAGAGAACGACCACGGCCTTGCCGCCTGATTCGCGGGAAAATCTTTTCCTATAGTACGAACTTTTTGGAACAAGCATGCATCTTTATTAGTACGGAGGTGATCTGACATGACTTATTTACAGGCAGTTAAAAAGTATTGTAAGGAAAATGATGTAGAGATCAGGGACGCAGACGATCTCTACCAGTATCTGAGATTTCTCGACAGTATGATCGATCACTTCGCCGATCTCTACAAGTCAACGGTGATCGACGTCAACGAGCTTCTGGACAAGCTCCGGGAGATGGACTGCGACCCTGAGTTCCTGAAGCAGTTCAGGTACATCGGTTAACTCAATTTATCCTCACTTCCGGTCTCATATACGGGGCCGGAAGTGTATAATTGAACCAGCACTTTTAACAGGCGGTCAGGATAAATGAAAAGATTTCTATCTATATTTCTCATATTGTGTATTTCATTGATGATGGTCTCTTGTAAGAAGGAGACCTATACTTATGGTGTCTTCCTCGGGGCTGATCCAGAGGACATGGATGACATGATGTCCTATTCTACTGTGGTCATAGACGCCCAGTATTTTTCCTCTTCTGAGATCGACGAACTAAAGTCTTCCGGTCACCGGGTATTCAGTTATATCAATCTGGGTTCCGTTGAGGAGTTCCGTGATTACTATGAGGACTGGGAATACCTGTCTTTAGGGGTTTATGAGAACTGGGAGGATGAAAGATGGGTGGATGTATCAGATCCTTCATGGCAGACTTTTATATGTGATATTGCGTCTGATCTTTTGTCCAAGGGAGTAGACGGTCTTTTCGTGGATAATGTGGACGTTTATTATAACTATCCCACGGAGGAGATCTTCTCCGGGGTGGCATCCATCCTTAAGTCCTTCCAGTCGATGGATACATACGTATCTATCAATGGCGGGGACTTCTTCATGACGGAATATGCCACCAGATACGGAAATATGACAGATGTGGCTGATGCCATAAACCAGGAGACGGTCTTCAGCTGTATTAATTGGGATGAGGATACATTCGGGACTAATACTTCTTCCGAGACAAGATATTTTAAAGAATATGTTGAATCAGCTTCTTCCTACGGGCTGGATATCTATCTTCTGGAGTACACGACTGATGAGGATCTGATAGAGCAGATCTCCATCTATTGTGCCCGTATGGGATTTACATATTATTCATCTGATTCCCTGGATCTGGTGACCCCGGGACAGGAGGCGGGATCACAGCCTGTCTAGGGTTATTAATGGGACTTTGTTTGCTTGACTTTTTGTTTTTCTGAGACGAAAATTTTAGTATAAAAACTTGTTTTTTTGAGGAGCCTTGTTATGGACAGAGAATTTAAGCCCGGAACTATCGTAAAGCACTTTAAGCGTGAACTTGAGAGCGAAGGAAATATGTATCTTTATGAGATAGTGGGACCTGCCCACCACTCTGAGACCGGAGAGACACTTATGGTCTATAAGGCTCTTTACGGGGAAGGTAAGATGTGCGCCCGTCCCATCGAGATGTTTATGAGTGAAGTGGATCATGAGAAGTATCCTCAGATCAAGCAGAAGTACAGGTTTGAAGAAGTATAACAGGAGGGGAAGTTATGCAGGAGATAAAATGTCCCAGTTGCGGAAAGGTATTCCAGGTAGATGAAACGGGTTATTCCCAGATAGTATCCCAGGTAAGGGACCATGAGTTCCATGCTGAGCTCGAAAGGCGTGCTAAGGAGCTGGAAGAGAAGAAGGAGAGTGACCTTCAGGTAGTTAAGATGCAGCAGGAAAAAGCCAATGAGGCTGCCCTTCTTCAGAAGGATAAGGAGATCGCTGACCTTCAGAGAAAGCTTGATGCTCTTACTGCCGAGAATAAAGTAGAAGTTTCCCAGCTCAGATCCAAGATCGACGGATTTGAGAACGAGAAGAAACTGGCTGTTTCCGAAGCTGTCTCAAAGAAGGATCTGGAGATCGCCACCAAGGTCAATGAACTTACTGCCCTTCAGGGAAAACTCGATTCAAAAGAAGCCGAGATGGAACTCGAGAAAAAGAATCTGGTAGATGCCTATGAGCGGGAGATAAAGTTCAAGGATGAGGAGATCGAAAGAGTCAAGGACTTTAAGGCAAAGCAGTCCACAAAGATGATAGGTGAGAGCCTTGAGCAGTACTGCCAGAATGAGTTCAATAAGCTTCGTATGACTGCCTTCCCCAATGCTTATTTTGAGAAGGATAATGATGCCAGGACCGGAAGCAAAGGTGACTTTATCTTCAAGGAAAGCTCCTCCGACGGAGTGGAGTTTATATCCATCATGTTCGAGATGAAAAATGAGATGGATACTACTGCCACAAAGCACAAGAATGAGGACTTCTTTAAGGAGCTGGATAAGGACAGGAGGGAGAAGGGCTGTGAGTATGCTGTTCTTGTATCTCTTCTTGAGGCAGATAACGATTACTACAATACAGGCATCGTGGATGTCTCCTACAAGTATGAGAAGATGTATGTTATCCGTCCCCAGATGTTCATTCCCATGATCACGCTTCTGCGCAATGCTGCTCTCAATTCACTGCGTTACCAGAAGGAACTTCAGGTGGTCAGGAGCCAGCAGGTGGATATCGAGAACTTCGAAGAGAATATGAATAACTTCAAGGAAGCTTTCGGCAGGAATTACCGTCTTGCCAGCGAGAAGTTCCAGAAGGCTATCGATGAGATCGATAAGAGCATGGATCATCTTCAGAAGATCAAGGATGCGCTTCTTTCTTCACAGAACAATCTGCGTCTTGCCAATGACAAGGCAGAGGATCTTTCTATCAAGAAGCTTACAAAGAATGCCCCATCCGTAAGGGCTATGTTCGAGGAGCAGTCAAAGGACTGATCACTCCTCGGAGCCGTAGTCGAATTCGTCTATAAATTCGTATGTCAGGCCGTTGTTGCTGACGGCTGCATCTTCAAGGACTTTCTGGAAGACGGTATAGAATTCTTCTGTTCCGTCTATTCCGTAAAGCTGGAGATGAACGTCGTTCAGATCTGTCAGGACATCGTGAAGTGCATCGAAGTTCATGCCGTATTCATCAGGAAGTGAAAGGGCTGTTCTTAATGTCTCGTGAAGTTCTTCTCTTGTTTTCGCGTTGCTGAGATCTATGGTTATGGTCGTTGTCATGTTATGCCTCATTCCTCACCGTAAAGAAGGGTGAAACTTGCGTAGTGGTCGTCTGTGTAATAGATGGTCTGACCGTCTTCCGTGAAGATCAGCCTCTTGGCGCCTCTGCTGTCGGCTCCTAAGGTGTCGATGTCGCATTCCCTGTAGTCGCCGTCGGGAAGAAGACCTTCGTAGTTTCCGAAGTAGTCCCCGCCGATGCACATGCCGGGAGCGTAAGGCTCAAGGGAACCGCCCTCCCATCCCAGATCCCTGGCTTCGTTCTTGGTCATGAAGTTTCCGGGAAGACATCCGTAAGTATAGATATAAAGGGCCACGTCGTCTTTTGTGGTGTAGGAACCGTTCTCATCTATCACGGTCTCTGCTGGCTCAGTGGCTTCTTCGGTCTGTGTTGTTTCTGCTGCCTCTGTTCCTGTTTGTGTTTCTGTTGCTTCTACAGTGGTCGTGACAGAAGTCTTTTCTGTTTCAGGTAGAAGGCTGTCTTCGTTTAACTCATATGCGGAGTAACAGCCTGTAAGAAGCAGAGTGGCCGCTAAAATGACGGCTGATATTCTTTTTCTCATGAAAGTGTCCTTTCCGTTTTTTGTTTAATTTTAGGATTTTTGTCCCTGAAGTGCAATCAATGGTAGAATAGTTTTCGAAAAAGTAATTGGAGGTCTGCCATGCAGTGGGTGGAGATAAAGATAGTTACTACAGAAGATGCTTCTGATGCAATATGTGAGATGCTGGCACAGGTAGGTGCGGACGGCATAGCGGTAAGCGACCCTTTTGAGATCGCCAGGATAATCGAAGATCCCGATTCCCTGGCATATGCAGATGAGGGTTATATAGAGTCCCTGGGTACAGACGTTACCATCAAGGCCTATTTTGCCGAGTTTGATGACGGCATAAGACTGGGTCCCAAGAGCGAAGAATATGTGGATCCCAACGGCGTGGGTATGATATACGGAAATCTTTCCGACAAGACCATGTCCGTTGACGATGCTATCGCTTTCGTTAAGTCCAGACTTGATTCCATAGGGGAGTTCCTTCCTCTGGGCAAGGGCTTTGACGGATGGAAATATGTAAGCGACAAGGACTGGGAGAATGAGTGGAAGAAGGACTACAAGTCTTTCAGGATCTCAGACCGGGTGATCATATGCCCCTCCTGGGAAGAGGTTGATGCTGCACCTTCGGATATAGTCGTGAAGCTGGATCCCGGATCTGCTTTCGGAACAGGTACCCATGAGACAACATCCATGTGCGCCAAGCTCCTTGATAAGACGGTAACGGCTGATGACTATGTGCTTGATCTGGGCACGGGCTCCGGTATCCTGGCCATCATCTGTTCCAAGCTGGGAGCATCTAAGGTGGAGGCCATAGATATCGACAGACTGGCCGTGGATGTGGCTATCGACAATATGAAGAACAATGACTGCCCCGATATCGACTGCTATGCGGGAGAGCTTAAGGATGCCAAATCCTCAGGATATACCCTGATCGTTGCAAATATAATCGCGGACATTATCGCCGCTATCGCCGGGGATGTTCCTTCCAGGCTTGCACCGGGAGGTAAGTTCATCTGCTCGGGCATCATAAATACCAAGCGCGAAAAAGTGGAGAATGCTCTTTTTGCTGCGGGATTCGTTATCGAGGAGTGCTGCGAAAAGAACGACTGGCTGGCATATGTGTGCCGCTTGACAGATAACTGAGGGATAGGGTAAAATTCCTTTAGTTTGATAAACAAACCGGTTTAGTCGGGAATAGTAATCGGACCGACGGACGCTATGAGAGAGTTACCGATGGTGAGATGGTAACAGCGCAAGTCCCGATGAATGGACCCGATGAGGGCGGTCAGGAAATGGACCGACGGGAGCCTCATCCGTTATCAACGGGGCACGTTTGTTGGAACGTGATCAAAGCGGGTCGCATCGGCGACCAAGTATAGGTGGTACCGCAGGAATATTCTTGTCCTATATCGAGTGATCGATGTAGGGCATTTTTGTTGCTTCGAAAATTGAGCCAACAACCAGCCACCGAATATTATCAAAGGAGGCCAGAACTATGGCAAGAGAACCTAAAAGAATATTCCTTACTGAGGAGGAAATGCCCAGGCAGTGGTACAACGTCCGTGCGGATATGAAGAACAAGCCCGCACCCCTGATCCATCCCGGTACCCATGAACCCCTGACTGTTGAGCAGATGTCTCCCATCTTCTGTGAAGAACTCTGCAGACAGGAAGTTGACAACGACACAAAGTATATCGATATTCCCGAAGAGGTCCTGGATTTCTACAAGATCTTCAGACCTTCACCCCTTATCAGGGCTTATGAGCTGGAGAAGGAGCTTGGCACACCTGCAAAGATCTACTACAAGTTCGAGGGTAACAACACATCCGGATCCCATAAGCTCAACTCTGCTGCGGCCCAGGTATATTATGCCAAGAAGCAGGGACTTAAGGGACTTACGACAGAGACGGGTGCAGGCCAGTGGGGAACGGCTCTTGCAATGGCATGTAAGCACTTCAATATTCCTCTTACGGTATTCATGGTCAAGTGCTCTTATGAGCAGAAGCCTTACAGAAAAGCCATCATCGAGACATTCGGAGCAGATATCATCCCTTCTCCTTCCAATACGACAAATGTAGGACGCGCTATCCTCGAGAAGTATCCCGAGACCACAGGATCCCTGGGCTGCGCTATCTCTGAGGCAGTTGAAGTAGCTACGTCTACTGAAGGTTACAGATACGTACTGGGTTCCGTTCTGAACCAGGTACTCCTCCACCAGTCCATCATCGGTGAGGAGGCTAAGCTTCAGATGGCTAAAGTAGATAAGTATCCCGATATCGTTATCGGATGCGCCGGCGGCGGATCCAACCTGGGCGGTATCATGGCTTCCTTCATGAGAGATAAGCTGGAAGGTAAGAAGGCGCCTTACTTCATTGCTGTTGAGCCTGCATCCTGCCCTTCAATGACAAGAGGTGAGTTCAGATATGATTTCTGTGACACAGGCCATGTATGTCCTCTTGCTAAGATGTACACTATCGGATCTGAGTTCATTCCTTCACCTTCCCATGCCGGAGGACTTAGATATCACGGAATGTCTCCCATCATCTCCCAGCTCTACCACGACGGTCTTATCGACGAGGCAAGGGCAGTTGAGCAGACGAAGGTATTTGAGGCTGCAAACCTCTTTGCCAAGACAGAGACTATCCTTCCGGCTCCCGAGTCCTCCCACGCTATCCGCGTAGCTATCGACGAGGCTCTCAAGTGCAAGGAGACAGGGGAGGAGAAGACCATCCTGTTCAACCTTACAGGTACCGGTTTCTTCGACATGAGCGCCTATATGTCCTACCATGACGGATCCATGGGAGATTTCATCCCCACAGATGAGGATATTCAGAAGGGTCTTGCCCAGCTTCCTCCCGTTTAAAAGATAATTTACATTTGCTTCTCATAAAATCCCTATTCAGGCCACATCTTTAATGGTGTGGCCTGATTTCTGCAAAGTCCCTGTTTTCAGGCCTTGGGAAGATAAAAACAAATAATCTACAAAAAGCAATGTAAAATTGCACAATTTTTTTATAAGAAATATGGTAACACGACGAACTTGTTATTATATTTCTTGTATGTGAAACTAAAAATGACTAAATCTGTGGAATCGAGGAGTTTGATGAAAACAGTACTGGCCATATCAGATACCGTAGAGAACACCGAGTTTGATCTCTCCAGGTGTACTGCTACGATAAAGGACCTTGATCTGGATCCTATGGTTGTCGTACCCGTTTTCTACTGGACCGATGGAACCTCCGAGAAGAATGAAGTTACCGAGATCATCGATTATGTTTTCGGAGAATGTGAGACGGCAGCTGTTGCTATCGGCTACATGACAGATGAGTCAGTTATCTCATACCTCTCCGACAAGCTGGAAAACGTAAAGCATGCCCCTGTGGTGGCAGCTCCTTCGCTTATCTCCGACAAGGGTGAGATATTAGTCACGGAAGATACCTACTACATGATCATAGATAATCTTCTCCCCAAAGTTCAGCTTCTTATCATCAATTCCCTTGAAGCAGAGACTTTGTGCGGATTTGAGTGCCCCGTCAAAAATGACCTTATGAGGGCCGCCAAGAAGATCTTTAATGATTACGGATGCCATGTCCTTATAAGAGGCAATGAGAACACGGACGGGGAGTCTGTCCTCTGCGTCGGTGACAGCACTGTCTGGATCGAGAATATAATCCCCGCTCCCGGGTTTGATACAAAGAAATATACACTCTTTGCCGCTGCCGCATGTGCTATGGCGCTCGGAGGGGTCACCGCTGAGGCAGCCATCTTCGGACTTGAGTTCGTTAATGGTGTCAGTGAGTTCCAGAAAGGTCCCGAACCTGAGCCGGAAGCCCCTAAGGCCCAGACTCCCGTAGTTGAGACGCCTAAGGCGGAAGAACCCAAAGCTGAAGTAAAGCCTGAGGCAGTAAAGGCAGAGCCTGCAGCTGTGCCTATGGCAAAAAAGCTTGAAGATGAAAGACAGAAGATGGATGATCTTATCCAGAGGGCCAAGTCCCTTCAGTACAGCAGCAGGTCCAGATTCAATGCGCCCATCATCGGTAATTCCATGGAGATGATCCCTCCTGCCAAGCAGCCTGATTCTCTAGTATCTCCTGCAAAGCCTTTAAGGGATATAGCCAGAAATATCGAATTCCATACAGATGATGAGCCTACGGCAGTAACCAGTGCCATAGAGAAGAAGCCTGAACCCAGATCTGAGGTCAGCGCCCTTTCAAATCCTTCGGAGAGGATTAAGAATGAGACCAACAGTTCGATCCGCCAGCTCCAGAGCCTGAAGGACAGGCTCAGCAAGATGACGGGCTCAGACTCCAATTGATGTTTTATTATTTCTAAATAAAAAAGCCCGCCTTTGGAAGGCGGGCTTTTTCTTTTTGGTTTTCTGATGTTATCAGCCCTTTGTAGGGATATAAGGGATGATAGACTGGGCAAGTGTAGGGATAGGCATTGTCTGGATCCATACACGGCCGGGTCCTACGACCTTGGTATTGAAGAGGCCTTCACCGCCGAGAAGGATGTTCTTGGCGCCCTTGACCATCTCGATGTCCATGGTAACTGTAGCATCCATCATTGCAAGATAACCTGTATCAAGATACATTGTCTCGCCTGCAGCAAGCTCATACTGGCATACGGAACCGTCAAGCTCCACGAAAGCCGTACCTGTACCGGAAAGCTTCTGCATGATGAAGCCTTCACCGCCGAAGAAGGAAGCACCCAGCTTCTTCTTGTAAGCGATAGAGAGTTCAACTGACTCCTCGGAAGCAAGGAATCCGGACTTCTGAACGATGATATCAGCGCCGGGTCTGATGTCGATAGCTCTGATCTCGCCGGGGAAGCTGGAAGCGAAAGCGATAAATGCGCCATCCTTATGGGCGATATACTTGTTCTGGAACATGGACTCGCCGGAGAACATTCTTCCGAGAGCCTTACCGACGGAACCGCCGACTGTCTTCATTTCCATTGAATCGCTCATCCAGCTCATGGAACCACGCTCTGTGATAAGGGACTCGCCGTTGTTCAATGTGCAGATAGCAACGGGGAACGGTGTGCCTTTGATTTCATACTGCATAAAATATGCCTCCTTTTACGTAATCGGATACATTAATGCTACCACACTTTATGTTAAAATTATTTTCGTAAAGGAGATAAAAATGACGCGTATATTTATACAAAATGACATAGGTGATAAAGAATATTTTACCCTTGACAGAGAGGATTCCCACTATCTCATCTCAGTCCTGCGCATGCGTCCCGGAGAGGAACTCATCATCGTGGACGGCCCGGGAAAAGAGAACCTGGCGCAGATCGATAATGCCAACAAAGAAGGAGTCACGGTGAGGATAACAGAGCGCAGGGACTGCCTTTCCGAAAGGGAAGGAAAGATAGTCCTTTACCAGTCTGTGTCCAAGGGGGAGAGGATGGATCTGACCATCCAGAAATCAGTGGAATTAGGCGTTACAAAGATAGTCCCGGTATTCTCCGGAAGATGCGTCGTAAAGCCTTCCAAAGACGGCAAAAAGACCGACAGATGGCAGAAGATCGCCCTGGAGGCGGCAAGACAGTCGGGAAGGGGATTTGTTCCGGAAGTTACAGAACCCATGTCCTTCAGTGAAGCCGTAGAAGATTCCGGGAGCAGAAAACTTGTCCTGTTCCCCTGGGAAGAGGAACATGGCACTACCCTAAAACAGGCCCTGGAAGGCAAAGATCTCAGTGATATCGGCTTTTTTATCGGCCCTGAAGGTGGCTTTTCGGAAGAGGAAGCTGAAGAGGCATCAAAGGCCGGTGCCTGTAAGGTCACCATAGGAAAGAGGATCCTCCGTACTGAGACGGCAGGACCTGCTGTTCTTGCAATGCTTTTGTATCACACTGAATTGTGATACAATACATGGTTGCTATTATAAATAATAATTAAAGGAGCTATCCCTGATGAAGATAACTGCACAGAAGGGCACCAGAGATATATTGCCTGTGGAGATCTACAAGTGGCAGAAGGCCGCCAGGACTTTTGCCGATGTCTGTCATATGTACGGATATGAGGAGATCAGGATCCCTACTTTTGAGGATACCAACCTCTTCCAGAGAGGTGTCGGAGACACCACCGACGTAGTCCAGAAGGAGATGTATACCTTCGAGGACAAGGGCGGCAGGAGCATCACCCTCCGTCCCGAGGGAACGGCAGGCGTAGTAAGGAGCTATATCGAAAACGGAATGGCTTCGCTTCCCATGCCCGTAAGGCTCTTCTACGACATTACGGCTTTCCGCTATGAGAAGATGCAGAAGGGAAGATACAGGGAGTTTCATCAGTTCGGCCTTGAGTCTTTCGGAAGCGCCGGCCCCGAGATAGATGCGGAGATCATCAGCGTGGTGGACGTCTTCTTCAGGAGGATGGGCCTTAACAAGATAAGCCTGCACATCAACTCCATCGGATGTCCCGAATGCCGCAAGGCATATAACGAGCTGCTGAAGGATCACTTCAGACCTCATATCGGAACATTGTGCGAGGACTGTAAGAACAGATTTGAGAGAAATCCCATGCGCATAATCGACTGCAAGGAAGATGCCGGTAAGGAAGTTATCGTCAATGCTCCCAGGCAGATCGATCATCTCTGCGACGCATGCAGGGAGCACTTCGAAGTCCTTAAGAAGAGACTGGACAACATGGGCATCTCCTATGTTGTTGACCCTAATATCGTAAGAGGCCTGGACTACTACACCAGGACCGTTTTCGAGTTCGTATCCGAGAACGTGGGTACCCAGGGTACCATCTGCGGAGGCGGAAGATACGACGGACTCGTTGAGAGCCTGGGCGGCGCTCCTACTCCCGGTATCGGTTTTGCCATGGGAGTTGAGAGATTCCTTCTTGAGGCTGAGGCCCAGGGTGTGGATCTGGGAAGTCCCAACAAGGTAAAGATCTTCTTTGTCAGCATGAGCGACAATGCCAAGGACAGTATCTCAAAACTCTGCTACGATCTGCGCCTTCAGGGTATCGGATGCGAGCAGGATCTTATGGGAAGAGCCTTCAGGGCCCAGATGAAATATGCGGGCAAGAGCGGCATTCCTTATATGGCCGTAATAGGTGACGACGAGCTTTCTTCCGGTGAAGTCAGGGTAAAGCGGATGGAAGACGGATCTGAAGAGACAGTTAAGATCACCGGGCTCGGCGAATACCTGGCTGATAAATGATCTGATAAAAAGAAAGCAATTTTTGGAGGTATATATGCAATCACGTACACATACATGCGGAGCACTGAGGATCACGGATGCAGGAAGCAAGGTAAAGCTTGCCGGCTGGCTTGAGAATTTCCGTGAGGTCGGTGCAGAACTGGGATTTGTAGTTATCCGCGATTTTTACGGAACGACCCAGATAGTTATCGAGAATGCCGAGATGATGAAGCAGGTCAAGGCCATCACCAAGGAATCCACTATCTGCGTTGAGGGAACGGTAAGAGAGAGAAGTTCCAAGAACCCCAAGCTGGAGACAGGTGATATCGAGGTAGTTCCCGAAAAGATCACTGTTCTCGGACGCTGCCGTTATAACGAGCTTCCCTTCGAGGTCAACAGAAGTAAGGAAGCTGACGAGATGACAAGGCTGAAGTACAGATATCTCGATATCCGTAACCCTGAGGTCAAGAAGAATATTGTGATGCGGTGCAATGTGGTTTCCGCGCTGCGCCAGGCAATGACGGAGCACGGATTCCTGGAAATCACGACGCCGATCCTGACTGCGTCCTCCCCGGAAGGCGCCCGTG
>JAGAFH010000062.1 GCA_017612755.1 Clostridiales bacterium | reverse complement strand
TCTCGACCATGTGTACGGGGATACGGATAGTCCTTGCCTGGTCTGCGATGGCTCTGGTGATGGCCTGTCTGATCCACCAGGTAGCATATGTACTGAACTTGAATCCCTTTGAATAGTCGAACTTGTCAACGGCCTTGATGAGACCGAGGTTCCCTTCCTGGATAAGATCAAGGAGGGAAAGACCTCTGTTCATGTACTTCTTGGCAATGGAGACAACAAGTCTTAAGTTGGACTCCACAAGAAGATCCTTGGCGCTCATGTCGCCGTCCTGCATCCTCTGGGCCAGATCCTTCTCGTCGTCTGCAGAGAGCAGCGGGATCTTACCGATCTCCTTAAGGTACATCCTGACGGAGTCGTCTACGGCGATCTCCTCGGAAGGAGTGAGAGTAATGTCAGCAAGGGCATCATTCTCGGCATCGGTGCTCTCCACCTTTATACCGATCTTTGCAAGCTCGCTGGTAACTTTTTCCATCTCCTCGGGATTAAGTTCGAGTTCATCTGTAATGTTCTCAAACTCGGTCTCGCTGACAACATTGTTGTTCTTCTGTGCGATGGCTTTCAGCTGGCTGATAGCATTTGTGGTGTCTGCCATAGGTTACCTTCCTTTGTCTTATTCCTTATGAGGCGCTGTCTTCTGAAAAACTGATTTCTGCTTCGCCGGAATCACCATCGATGGTGTAGATACCGCCGTCGCAGTAGATGTTCATCTTCACGCCTTTTTCTGTATTTCCGTCTATTCCGAGAATATCTGCTCTGAGATCGCAGTAGTTATCGAAGATGTCTTTTGCCTTTGACTCGTCAACCTGATCCTCTGTAAGGATATTGATGTGCTGACAGGACTGTCCGGAGATGTTATAACCTACGGGATTACCGGACTCGTCAAGGGTAGCGTCAACTTCGATGCCCTCAAATACAGTATTGATCTGAGCCATGATATTCTCTGTGGCATCCTTCCTCCTGTTACGGATGGGAAGGGCAATAACGATAACGAGAGCCACGATGGCAACAGTAGCGCCGATGAGGCCGATCACCAGTTTCCTGGGAGCCTTGACATCGTTGGGAGAGATCTCAAACTCGTTATCCTTCTTTGTCTCAGGCTTGTTGGCCCTGGCCAGCTCGTCTCTCTTGATAGCTGTCTCCAGATGCTCATCAGAGAATACTCTTGTGGTGTGGTGATGTTTGTTTTCCTTTGAGGGTTCAAACTTCTCGTTGGGGAATGTCCTTCCTTCAGGGTTCTCGAAGATCTCTACTGCCTCACTGGAAGGAAATATGCAATTACAGAAAACGCACTCGCATTCAGTGTCCCTGTCATCGAACATGATGAGCGAACCGCAGTTTCTGCACATACCTTGTATTGTAGCCATTTCTTACCGCCTTTTTGGTAGTTTTTCGGCCTTAAAAGCGCAATTTCGCATTAAAAAGCACATTAAACTATACTCTGCATGCCCCTGTTTGTCAATAATATTTATAATATATACGCACAGAAAGCTTGTCCTTTTTTCGCATTTTCACGGCCTTGCTGTTATAATCCAAACCATGGAAGAAAAAGAAAAGTTCATGAGAAAAGCCCTTAAGGAAGCACAGAAAGGCTTCGAAAAGGACGAGTGCCCAATAGGATGCGTCATCGTCAGGGACGGAAAGGTCCTGGTCCGCGCCCACAACAAAAAGCTGTCCAAAAATAACCCCATCCTTCATGCGGAAGTGGTGGCTATAGACAAGGCCTGCAAAAAGATCGGGGACTGGCGTTTAAACGACTGCGATATGTATGTCACCTTAGAGCCCTGCACCATGTGTTCCGGAGCCATCGTCCAGGCCAGGATAAGAAAGGTCTACTTCGGGGCATATGAACCCAAGTCCGGGGCCGTAGTCTCATGTAATGACATCTTTAACGTGGAACACGGTCATAACCACAAAGTGGAATTCGAAGGCGGCATCCTGGAAGAAGAATGCGGCGCCCTCATGAAGGCTTTCTTCAAGAAACTCCGCAAGAAGTCCTCCAAGGTCAAAGAGTGACGAATCTTCCTTCTTTCACAAGATAGATCAGCTTCTCCTTCACATTCTTACCTGAAGATCTCACTGCTCCCTCGTAGAAAGCTACCTGGGATGAGTGTCTCTTTCTGACTTCCCTGTCTATGTCTTCTCTTTCCATTCCGGAAGGGAATGTATCGGTCTTATAGTCGATGATGACTTCCCCGTCCTCTTCCGTGAAGATCAGGTCTATCATTCCCTGGACAAGGGAATATTCCCCTGAACCGTCAGGCACCGAGAATACTAAGGGCTTTTCGTATTCCGCCCTTCCCTCAAGATCGGCCCTGATGACCCTCCCTCCTATATCCGACCGGGCGAAGGTAACGATGCCTTCCTTATATGAAAGAGCAAGTTCCCTGTCCCTTTTGTTCATTATCCCCTCTTCGATAAATCCGTCTATCTGGGTCCCGTAAGATCCGGGATCGTCCCTTAACTGTTCCAGATCCATGAACCTGAAGAGCCGGTGGACAAATGTACCGATCTGGGAAGGAGAATCTCCGATCTCACCGTCGGCCTGCTTAAGGAAATATTCAAGGTCATTGACTTCCAGGTTGATGGGAAGGGTCTCTTCGATCTTGCCGTACTTGATCTGGGATACAGATACCTTGAAGGGCAGCTTTGAAGCATTCTCATGATCATAGGCTTCAAACAGGGGCATGCCGTTTTCATCATTTCCCGTACTGCAAAGTCCCACCAGCTTGCCTTCTTCCTTCTTCTCTGCCTCATCATCTTTATAAAGATCATCCTTCGGAACTTCCTTCAGTTTCTTAAGATCCTCTTCAGAAAGCTCATATGCATAAAGGAATGACAGGTCAAAGCCGTTATTTCTCATGGAAAGGACAGGAGTTTCCGTTCCGGCGCCGAAGGTCTCTGCCATCTTTGTCCATAGTTCCTCTCCTCCCGAAAGCCTCATAAGGGATGCCAGAAATGCTATATCCATGCCGCCACCGGTGGAGATCCAGAACTGTCTGGGAAGGGCAGTCCTTTCCATCTTGGAGATACTGTTATAAAGGCTCTTCATGCCGGTGGCAGTCTTCTTAAATTTTGCGCCGCATACTACCGATAAGCGCTCCTTGCCTCTGGTTAAGGCGACATAGAGAAGCCTTAGGGATTCAGCATTATCTGCCAGCATCTCATCTTCATCGTAGAAGATCCTCTCCAATGACTTGGCCGACTTAAGTGTCTTATGGTCAAAGTCGTTAAAGACCAGGCCTCTTTTGGGATCGAACCTGACACATCCCGTGTTGTCATTGTTTGAAGAATAGGACAGTTCCGTTACCACAAGGCACTTGAAATCCAGGCCTTTACTGGCGTGCATGGTCATACAGCGGACCTTTCCCTCCGATTCCGTCTTGGAGGAGATGGCGGCTTTGGTGCCAATATTGATCTTCATGTCTTCAAGGCTTGCAGCTACTTGAGCAATATCGCTTCCGCATCTTACGTACTGTCCGCAGATCCAGTCCTTCAATATATCCAGCTTGGTCCGGTCCTCCACCAGGGAGATGATGCCTGTATCCCTGTAGAGCCTGTCAAGAAGCTCGGAGATATCTGTCATGATAAATCCGGCCCTTATATCATCGAACCAGTCAAGGAAGGAACTTACGCGCTCTTTAAGCTCTCCCTCATCAGCCTCATCTGCATAGATACGGAGCTTATCTATAAGGGCTGCGGAATCTGCCCTGTTCTTTCTGTTTTTTGAGAACAGATGGATCCTTGCCAGTTCATCCAAAGTGAAGTCACTTATCCTGTAAGGTGACAGAAGAAGATCCGTGAGATACTCATCCCTCAGTTCGTTTGAAAGGGCGATTATGGCATTGACCATACCGTGGACATCGTTGTCGCCGAAGAGCCTTACCTCATCTGAATATTTGGCAGGAATGCCGCTCATGTTAAGGAGCTGGGCGATCCTGGAGGCGGTTCCTCTCTTTCTGGTGATGACGCAGATATCTCCGGGATCCCATCCTTCTTCCCTGTATCTTCTGACTTCAAGTAATGCTCCCATCTCCTGAAGCTTAAACCCGTTTCTCTCCTCCTTTGTCTTCCCGGAAGAAATCTCATCTGCCAGATCGGCGATAAGCACTCTGGGAACCACACCGCAAGGTTCGTTCGTGGGATGGTTTAGCCTCTGGGACTCATCATATTCAATCTCTGATCCCTTGGCCGTCATGGTCTGCTCAAAGACGGTATTTACAAAGCTTAAGATCTCAGGGGTGGATCTTCTGTTTAAGGTCAGGGTCATGAGCTTACCTGTTGGGTCATCCCCGGTAAAATCATTCATCTTTTCTATGAAAAGGGAAGGATCCGCATTTCTGAATTTGTATATACTTTGTTTTACATCACCAACTCTGATCACATTGCCCTCAGGTCTTTCGAAGAGCTCTATTATGCTGTCCTGAAGGGCGCTGTTATCCTGGTACTCATCTATATAGATCTCCTTGAACTTCTCTCTGTAGAAGGAGCAGGCATCAGGATCTGAAAGTATGAGCTTGGCGATATGTTCCTGGTCCGGATAATCCATTACATGGGCATTTTTCTTGAGGGTGGAGTAGACCTTATCAAGCCTTACCAGAAGGTCCGTAAAGCTTCCGGCATATTCCGTCCTCTTCTTCTGGTCCTCAAGAAGGGTATCCCGGTCTGAATCCAGAAACTCCGCATATTCCTTAGAAAGCTCCATACCGGAAGCGCAGTCTCCGTATCCGGACTTGGCATTTCCCGTAAAGATCTGTTTCTTGAATGCAATAAAGAGAGCTGCCACCGGTGTATATTTCTTAAGGAACTCCCCGTTGGCGGGATATTCTTCCGAGGCCTTGGGAAGGTTCTGGTGCATATTCGTCTTGGGGCAGACCTCCCGGTCGAGAAGTTCACTGAAGTCCTTTATGACCAGAAGCTTCTTATAGGGATCTGTCTCCTTTTCCGTCTCCCTCTTCACCCTTCCGGAATACTGAAGAACGCTGTCCAGAAGCTCGTACATGGCTTCCTGCCTCTTGTCGTTTCCGCTCTTAACAAAATAAAGATCAGGCACGAGGGATCTCAGTTCGTTTATGAGTTTCTCATCTATATGGTCCAAAAGTTCCAGAACACGGTCCGTCAGATCCTCTAAGCCTAAGATCTCAGATCTGTCATCTGCCTCCTCCCTCTTATCCAGCATCTCATCGAGGTAGCTGAGATA
>JAGAFH010000061.1 GCA_017612755.1 Clostridiales bacterium | reverse complement strand
GGAAAGAACCTTTTCCTTTACTACCTTCACGATGACTGCACCAGGAAGTTTAGAAAGATGCTGACAATCGAGCAGTTCCACGATAAGGAACTGGCAGATGTCTACTCTCACATTTATGTGGATGAACCTCTTTCCTATCAGGGAATGCTCCTGGGACTGGTAGCCTCATCAGGACTTCTGAAGACGGATAATGTCCCCATTATGGCCCTTCACTTCTATGCACCGATATATATGCTTCTGACGATCTGCGACAGGGATCCTGAAAGAGAAGCGGAATGCCTTCGGATGCTGGATGAACACATAAGGCAGTTTAACAAACTTTACGGGAGGAAAAAGAAATGAAGATAACAGTTATAAACGGAACGGAAAAACACGGAGTTACATACACCCTTAAGGAGATCTTCTTAGAGCCCTTTAAAGACAGTGCGGAGATCACTGAATTCTACCTTCCCAAAGATCTTCCCGGCTTCTGCTGCGGATGCATCCAGTGCATTGGGAAAGACAAGTCCCTTTGTAAAGATTTCCAGTACACGCAGAAGATCGAGAAAGCTTTACTTGAAGCAGACCTTCTGGTCTTCACTTCCCCTGCTTATGTAATGCACGCAACAGGAGCCATGAAGGCTATGCTGGACCACTATGGATATATGTGGATGCCCCACCGTCCCGCGAAGGAGATGTTCGGAAAGAGGGCCATGATAATCACCCAGTGTCTTGGGGCCGGAGAAAAGTCAACCGCAAAAGATATTAAGGACAGCCTGTCCTGGTGGGGTATCACCTACATCAGGACAGCAGGCTTTAAGCTCATGAGCGAGGTCAGATGGGATAAGATCCCACAGAAAAAGAAGGATGCGATCACATCTTCCCTTCAGAAAGCTGCCGCCCGTTTCAAGGCTATCGACTACAGTAAGCCCGCCCGTACAGGCATCTCTGCCAAGGCTAAGTTTTATATGGTACGCATGCTTCAGACAGGACTTGGAAAAGACAACCCTGAATATACAGACTTTAAGTACTGGAAAGGAAATGGCTGGACCGGCAAGGTCCGTCCCTGGAAGTAAGGGTATAATGGACTAAAAAACAAAGGAGATATACCATGCTCAAAGAAGGAACAAAAGCGCCTGATTTTACACTGCCAGACCAGAACGGAGATATGATCTCCCTGTCTGACTTTAAAGGAACAAAAGTTATTCTGTATTTCTATCCCAAAGATATGACTTCAGGCTGCACCAAGCAGGCCTGTTCCTTCGGCGAACTCTATCCACAGTTCAGGGAAAAGGGAGCTGTTGTCTTAGGAGTAAGTAAGGACAGCGTAGCCTCCCACAAGAAGTTCGAGGAGAAATACGGTCTTCCCTTCACTCTTCTTTCCGATCCGGAGAAAAAGGTCATTGAGGCCTACGATGTATGGAAGGAAAAGAAGAACTACGGTAAGGTGACCATGGGGATAGTAAGGACCACTTATCTTATCGACGAAAATGGGATCATCGTAAAGGGATTCGACAAAGTAAAAGCGGCGGATAATCCCGCCCAGATGCTGGAACTGGTCTGATATAACAAATGCCTGCTTCGAAGCAGGCATTTTTATTATTTCTTCTTTATCAGTTTCTTGATCTTTCTGGGGATCCAGGTAATGACCCTTCCGATCTTGAAAGAAACTGAATTTCTTGTATCTTTCAGTTTCTTTGAGACCTCGGCATTCTTTGCTTTCTGAACCTTTAGCTGCTCCTTTTGATCTGCAAGCTTATCCTTAAGATCCTTTTCTCTCTTATTGCCCTCATCGATCTTTTTCTTTAAGGATGCTACCTCTTTCTGTGCTCTTTCTTTTTCTGCTTTGGCCTTCTCTTTCTCGGCAGCTTTCTCCCCCTTGAGCTTTTCTATGGAAGCATCTTTTTTCTCTATGTCCTTTTTCAGGGAATTAACGTTCTTTTTATTATCTTCGGCTGTCTTTCTGCTCTTTGCCACCGAAGCAGCATTCTGGTGGAAATAGATATTTCCGAGCCATCTTCCGAACTCCTCGGGAGTATCATCGTACATCCTCCTGCAGGCCTCATTCTGCCACTTTATATAAAAGTATTCGTTATCATCATCAGCAGGGCGCTTGATGGAAAGCTTCTCGAAGCCTTCTTTTTTCATATACAGCACACCATCCCTGAAAGTCTCCCACTTGGTGGTATTGCTCATAAGATGGATTATGTCCTCGAAAGATCTGTTGGCAAAAGATCTCTCCGGGAATCTGTCGTGTTCCTTAAGGAACTCCGCTGTTGAAGTCCATGCATAAAGAGCGCTGTCAAGGCCCTTATCTATACTGGCCACAAGACCGAAAGTCTTAGCTTTCCTGTAGACTACCAAAGGCTTGTTGACCATGGTTATGCTGTCAGCCAGGCACTGGACACATTCAATAAAGAAAACATCCGTACAGTTTCTTACTGACTGGTACTCGACCCCGGTGCTCTCAACAAAGCTTCGAAGGAACATCTTGTTCCATGTAACATTGATGGTGACCGTAAGGATATTATCCGGAGCAGTAAAGATGTTGTAGGGTATCTGTTCCGGGATCTCTTTTTTGCGGATATACCTGGGAGCGGGACATTCGAACTGCTGCTCCTCGAAGAACTGCCTTCCTCCGCAGATACAGATCTGGGCATTATCCTTTTCACACTGTTCGTACATAAGTCTCAAGGCTTCCGGCTTAAAGTAGTCGTCTGAATCCCAGAAGACCAGATACTTTCCCTTAGCCACCTTCATCCCGGTATTTCTCGCGACGCCGCTGTATTTGTTCTCCTGATGGAGGACCTTTATCCTGGGGTCTTTACTCTCATACTCTCTTAAGATCTCCATGCTGTTATCAGTAGACCCGTCGTCTACCAGGATGATCTCGATCTCCTGCAGAGTCTGACCGACAATGCTGTCCAGACACTGCCTCAGATACTCCGCCGTATTATATACGGGGACTATTACCGATACCTTGATATCTTCCATAAACACCTTCCGAGCTTTTATAAAGCCGTTACATTATAGCACAGGTGCATCCTTGTATCTCGTAATATCACAGAAAGGTCCCGGAACAGACCTGTTTTCGTCTTTCTCGCCGAAGTAGTCAGTGTCAAAGACGATAGTGCTTCCGTCGGGATCTTCAAACCTCTGTTCAGGCTCAAAGGCCTTCCCCAGGCTATCGCTGTCCAGAAGCTCCGT
>JAGAFH010000005.1 GCA_017612755.1 Clostridiales bacterium | reverse complement strand
GGGCGATGATCTGGGTTGCGATATTGCAGGCTGTAGAGAAGCTGTGGGGCTTCTCGATCATGGTACCGGAGATAACTGTTCCGTCCTGGAGCATGTCCTCAAGGTTTACCAGGTCACAGTTGTGCATGTGCTGGGCGAAGTAGTCGGAATCATGGAAATGGATGATACCCTGCTGATGAGCCTCAACAACTTCCTGGGGAAGAAGGATCCTCTGGGTGATATCCTTAGAGACCTCGCCGGCCATATAGTCACGCTGTACGCTGTTTACTGTAGGGTTCTTATTGGAGTTCTCCTGCTTGAGCTCCTCGTTATTACACTCGATAAGGGTAAGGATAGATGCATCTGTAGTATTGGACTGACGGATAAGGCTTCTGGTATAGCGGTAAGTGATATAGAGCTTAGCTACTTCAAAAGCACCGTGAGCCATGATCTGCTTCTCGACCAGGTCCTGGATCTCTTCCACGGAAAGAGCTCTCGTCATCTCCTCGCACTGAAGTTTAACAGACTGGGCGATACGCATGATCTGCTTCTGTGTCATGCGGTCGCTTTCCTTGGCTGCATTATTAGCCTTGGTAACAGCATTTACGATCTTTGTGATATCGAAATCTACTTCTGTCTTGTTTCTCTTGATGATCTTCATTTTGTGCACCCTGCCCTTGTTTGGTTTTGATTACGCTTACCCATTGTAACAATGTTACAAAAGATTGTGAATGATAAATTGCTCCAAAAACCAATGTTTTACGTAAATAATTAATGATTTTTGATTGCTTGTTCATTCTAACTATATATTGTGGTGATGTCAATAACAAACCACTATATATTGTGTTACATTTCAGTTGCAACAAGAAAAGCCCCATACACAGGGGCTTACAGGGATCTGTGATTTTTTCTTACCCGCCGGGTAGGTTTTATTTCCGGTAATCGATAGGATGCTTTGAGAAATAATCCTCCGCAAATACCGTATCCTTGTAAAGACTGAATTCGATATTCCTGTTATCTGAGATAAGAGGCTTGATCTCCTTGAAAAGAGCTGTAAAGATCTCCTTTTCCTTTCCGGCCTTGCAGTCGATTATGAAAAGATATGCTGAATTCTTTCCGTGGATCTTGGCAGCCACCCCCGCCTTTTCTACATCGGGATTTCCGGAACAGTACCTGATAAGTGTCTTCTTCACGGCTTCGCTCTCGGGACTTGTGGGAAGTTCACCGATGATTATCTTGGTGGCGAGGGACTTATTGGTATCTTCTTTTCTTCTCTCATTTAATCCGGAAGCCCAGTTCTTGAAATCGGGAGTATTGGTGATCCTGTCGATCACTTCCCTGGGAAGCTTCATGGGAGCAGGGCCGTAAGGATTGATTATAAAGTCCATACTCTTGGCAGAAGTCTGCTTAACGGCATCCTTAAAGTCCATGACCAGGACTACGGGCTTCTTTTCCCTCTTCATAAGTTCCTTCCACATGGCAAGGGCGGCAGGATCGGTAAAGATAGGGAGCATTATCCCGTTCTTCGCTCTGGGATCGT
Source organism: Clostridiales bacterium (assembly GCA_017612755.1). Classification (GTDB taxonomy): domain Bacteria; phylum Bacillota; class Clostridia; order Saccharofermentanales; family Saccharofermentanaceae; genus Saccharofermentans. Next base: position 2,603 of record JAGAFH010000005.1, on the reverse strand, counting down.
TGAGGGAGATAAGGCTAAGTGCCTTCTTACCATCTGCATTCTGTTCTTCCTTAGGCATTCCGGCCACCAGGAACTTTCCGTTAAGGATAGCTGTCATCAGGGCTTCCGTGAACTTATGCTCCTTGGAAAACCTCTTATATTCCATTGAGAGTCCGAGAAGGGCCGGATTCTCTGCAGGTATCTTCTTATCTCCTGTAGTATCAGGCTTGGAGCTGGCAACTACGGAGAACTCAGGGATAGTCTCGGGAACAGGGACAGCAAGGGTAACCGTCACCCTTCTGCTCTTGGGATCTGAAGATTTTGTGGACTCATCGCCTTCACAATCCTCTATCTCCTTGACTACAGCGGGAGTTACCTTGTAGTCAGGCTTATAGATAAAGACCTTGTCATCAACTTTCATGGTACCGTGAAGATTACCGACTATCTTAACATCAGTCTCAAAGCCGTCCTGGTCTTCCACCACCAGGAAGAATCTCCTGCCCTCATTGGGAAGGGACTTCTTCATCTCCTCCAGCTTCTTTTCGCGCTCCAGGGCTTCTTCCCTGGCCTTAGCCATAGCCTCAGCCCTCTCATTCGCCTTGGCGATCTTCTCCTCGCGGAGCTGCTGCTCCTCCAGGTCAGTCTCCTCTATGGCAGACATGATCAGCGCGTCAAGATCATCCGTCTGCTCAATATTCTTATTCTCGTCGTCGTTCTTCTTTCCGAAAAGAGCCATATTATCCCCCGGTATTTACAAAAATTCTGTACTATTGTACCACAAGATAGTCGATAGCCTCGATGTATCCCTCAAAGCCCTTGCCCGTAATCGTCTTCGAAGCATAGTAGGATACATAGGAGATCTGCCTGAAAGACTCCCTCTCATCCACCTTGGAGATATGCACCTCTACCGCAGGGATGCTCACAGCCTTAAGGGCATCAAGGATAGCTACAGAAGTATGGGTATAAGCTCCGGGATTTATAACGATGCCGTCCACCTTATCAAAGTAGGCCTGCTGGATCATATCCACCAGAGCACCTTCAGAGTTACTCTGCTTACAGGAGACTTCAACTCCCGCCTTTTCACAGTGCTCTCCGATCATCTTTACCAGATCATCATAAGTGCTCTTTCCGTAGATATCAGGTTCCCTGATACCCAGCATATTAAGGTTAGGTCCGTTTAATACAAGTATCTTCATAATACACCTTCCTCCGTAAGCACAGATACCGCCTCAGTAAGCAGTTCTGATCTATCTTCCTTCCGGTCTATGGTCACCTTAACATCTGACCAGTTCTCATAGTTTTCTTTTCTGTCTTCGTAGAGTTTTCTGACACCGTCGCGCTGTGTCAGGGGACGGTCCTCCGAAGCCAGCACATCGAGAGGCCTTTCGATATAGATGACTACTGAATTGGCTTTAAGGCTGTCTTTGTTTTCCTCCCTTGTGACGATACCGCCTCCGCAGGAGATGACCTTGCCGCTTTCCTTCAGGATATCCTTTGCCAGCTGTGATTCCTTCTGCCTGAAGATATCTTCGCCGTTCTTTGTGATCTCTTCTGAAGGTTTTATGTTATATCTTCTTAAGTATTCTTCGTCCAGATCTATGAATTCCCTTCCGGTCTTCTTTGCCACTTCCTTTGCGATGGTGGTCTTACCACAGCCGGGCATTCCGATGAAGACGATATTCTTCATGTTCTTTTCGAGGATCTTCGTTACTGCCCTTATTATGGTGAGGGCCCTCTGCTCGTCGAACTTTCCGTCACCTCTAAAGATATGGGCTGCCTTATAGGCCTGGGCCACCAGCATGGAAAGGCCGCCGGCACACTTAAGTCCCATATCCTCTGCCTGGAGCATGAGCTTTGTCTTTGCCGGGTTATAGATCAGATCTGCCACGGCTTCGACCTTGGGGAATCTCTTAAGATCCACGGGAGCCTTGTCAGTCTCAGGATACATACCCACAGGAGTCGCGTTGATAACTATATCCGTATCTTCACAGACTTCGTATACATTTTCGTAGTTGATATCGCCTGTCCTGCTGACAAAGCTGATCTTTGCCGCTCCCATCTTCTTAAGGGCTGCCTCTACTGCATTGGAAGCTCCGCCGTGACCCAAGACCAGACAGTTCTTATTTTCCGGATCGATCCTTTTTTCCCTGAGCATAAACTCAAAGCCGTAGACGTCAGTATTGTATCCGTATGTCTTTCCGTCGTCCTTAAAGACAACTGTGTTGACAGTGTTGATGACATTGGCATCCCCCATGAGCACGTCGCATCTTTTTGCCGCTTCCGTCTTGTAGGGGATAGTTACGTTAAACCCGCTGTACTTTCTTTCGTTAAAAAGATCATCCAGTTCCTCCGGCTCTCTTTCGATAACGCCATAGAGATACTCAGGGGCGATGATGTGATGGATATCGGGAGAGTAGGTGTGGGGAAGGGATCTTCCCAGAACGCCGAAGAGCTTTTTCTCTTCGTGCTCTTTTGTAAATTCAAAGATAGTCTCATAGAGCCTGGGGATATATTCCCTGGACTCGGCGCCTGAGATCTTTGTAAGCTCCTTTATCTTCTCCTTCTCTCTTTCGGGATCGAAGACCGGCTTCCCCTGGATCCTTTTGATCTCACATATCCTTCTG
>JAGAFH010000060.1 GCA_017612755.1 Clostridiales bacterium | reverse complement strand
TGAGCGGAAGATCCGTGAACTAGAAGAGGAGTGGGATGCGTTATATAAGATAAGGCCCAGGGAGATCAGATATCCTTTAAAGCATAAGACCAGGTCTGTGCTTGATAAGGAACTTTACGAAAAAAGAAGATCAGGGGAGAACCCTATTATGATCGAGCATCCCGTTGAGTATAAAGGTCATATACTAAGATCCAAGAATGAGGTAATGGCCTGCCAGGTGGTGGAGCAGCTGGGATATGATTATAAGACCGAGATAAATATAGTTACCGGAAAGTTTGAATCCTTTAGTCCTGATATAACCATCTATCTAAATATCGTTGAAAAGCCGGTCGCCCTGGAGGTGGACGGCGCAATGGATCAGAAGGGATATCTGATCAAATCCATCGACAGAAAACAAAAGTATATAGCAGCAGGATTTAAGGAGTTCCGTGATGTGATATTCTTCAGGCTCAATGACGGCTATTCCTTTGATACAGGCAGATTAAAAGCGCTGATCGATGCAGCGCTTTTAACCAATATGGAAAATATCGTATTACCTGAGGATTAAAGATTATCCAGATACTTCTTAACAGTCTCCGGGGCGGGAGCGCCTGTGATAGTCCTCTTATTGACGCAGGTCTCAAGGGAGATGGCATCATATACATCTGATTCGATAAGATCCGAGAACTTCTTAAACTCCTCAAGGGAGAGCTTTTCAAGAGTCGTATTGTTCTCGATGCAGTAGTGTACCAGCTTTCCTGAGATCTCGTGGGTGGAGCGGAAGGGGATACCCTTACGGACCAGATAGTCAGCCAGGTCTGTGGCATTGGTAAATCCGCCAAGAGCAGCTGCTTCCATATTATCCTTACGGATGGTCATGGTCCTGATCATGCCGGTGAAGGGAGGAAGGACTGCCTTGATGGTGTCGATCACATCAAATAAGGATTCCTGTACTTCCTGCATATCCTTGTTATATGTAAGTGGAAGTCCCTTCATGATAACGAGAAGGGAGATAAGATCTCCGTAGACCCTGCCAGTCTTACCGCGGGTAAGCTCAGCTACATCGGGATTCTTCTTCTGGGGCATCATGGATGAGCCTGTAGAATATGCATCATCCAGTTCATAGAACTTAAACTCCTGGGATGCATAAAGGATGATCTCCTCAGACATACGGGACAGATGCATCATAAGGATCGATGCGGCTGATGCGAATTCGATGGCAAAATCCCTGTCTGCAACTCCGTCTAAAGAACAGAGGGTGACTCCGTCCATGCCCAGTTCTGTGGCGACTGATTCACGGTCAAGAGGATAAGTGGTCCCGGCAAGGGCGCCTGATCCTAAAGGGGAGACGTTAGCTCTGGCTGCAGCTTCCTCAAGACGGTCACGGTCCCTAAGGAACATCTCGATATATGCTGTCAGATAATGGGCATATGTAATAGGCTGGGCCCTCTGAAGATGGGTATAACCCGGCATATATGTGGTAAGGTGTTCTTTAGCGATATCAGTGATAGTATCGATAAGCTTATCAAGGAGATCGATGATCTCAAGAGCCTCATCCACCATATAAAGACGCTGGTCCAGAGCCACCTGGTCATTTCTGGAACGCCCCGTATGAAGTCTCTTTCCGGCATCACCGATACGGGAAGTAAGCTCTTCTTCGATAAACATATGGATATCTTTAGCATCCGAATCAAATGTGAGCTTTCCGGATTCTATATCTTCCTTGATGGAAAGCAGGCCTTCGCGGATCTTAAAGGCATCTTCTTCGGAGATGATGCCCTGACGAGCCAGCATTGCCGAATGGGCGACAGATCCTTCTATATCCTGGGCATACATCCTGCAGTCAAAGGGAAGGGAAGAGTTATAATCATTTACTTCTTTATCTGTAGCTTTCTCAAAGCGTCCTGCCCACATTTTCTTAGCCATATCAATTACTCCTTAACATAATCAGGATCGATCCTTATCATCTCGGAAAGAGCCTTGTTTCTGTAGTTTAGATCTTCACGAAGTGTAAAGCCCTGGGCTTCCCAGAATGCGTTTCCGCCTTCATTCTTCTTAAAAGCTACCAGAAGGACTTTGTTAATGCCTTCAGCCTTAAGCGCCTCAAGGGCCAGTTCCACCAGTTTATTTCCGATCCCCATCCTTCTGTAGTCAGGGGAGACACAGGCATGCTGGATGATACCCCGTCTGCCGTCATGTCCACATAATATTACACCAACCACCTTATCGTCACAAGTTGCAACAAAGCTGGTGGAAGGGTTCCTTTTCAGGTATTTTTCAATGCCTTCAGGGGAATCGTCCTTGTTGTTAAGACCATTACCGCAACGGATCCACAAGTCGTAAGCCTGGGAATAGTCTTCCATCGTCATAAGCCTGTATCCGATCATAAAAGCCTCCTTATATCGAAAATAAAAGGGGAGCCGCATAATACGACTCCCCGGGAATTCATTAAAGTTCTTATCAGAGAAGGCCGTTTCTCTTCTTCATCTGTGCATTGACCTTCATGGGAAGACCGAAGCAGTTGATGAATCCGCCGGCCTCAGCCTGATCATAAACATCATCTTCTTCGAATGTAGCGATCTCTTCATCATAGAGAGAGTAGGGAGAAGTTGTTCCTGCAGGTGTGCAGTTACCCTTGTAGAGCTTCATCTTTACTTCACCTGTAACTACTTTCTGTGTATCGTCAACGAAAGCGGAGATAGCCTCACGGAGAGGGTGGAACCACTGTCCGTAGTATACGAGCTCTGCAAATCTCTGGGATACAAGATCCTTGTAGTGAAGTGTGTCACGCTCAAGAGTAAGAAGCTCAAGCTCTCTGTGTGCAGCATAAAGAAGTGTTCCGCCGGGTGTCTCATAAACGCCACGGCTCTTCATGCCTACAAGTCTGTTCTCAACGATATCAGCGATACCTACACCGTTCTCACCGGCAACCTTGTTGCAGTACTTAAGAAGGGAAACGGGGTCCATCTTCTGACCGTCAACTTCTACGGGAACACCCTTCTCGAACTTGATAGTTACATATGTAGCCTTATCAGGAGCCTTCTCGGGAGATACCATGAGCTCAAGGATCTTATCAAGATCAGGCTCATTTGCGGGATTCTCAAGGTCCATTCCCTCATGTGAAAGGTGCCAGAGGTTCTCGTCCTTACTGTAGTTTGTTTCCTTTGTTACGGGAACGGGGATGTTACGGGCTGCAGCGTAGTCGATCTCCTGGTCACGGGACTTGATAT
>JAGAFH010000059.1 GCA_017612755.1 Clostridiales bacterium | reverse complement strand
GGGAGACAGCAGAACTTGTTTCCGAAAGGGATACGGATCCTTCCTACGATGAGGATGAAGCGGTAACGATAGAACTTCAGGGAGATACGGCTTCCTGTGATTCATCCGCAGTAAATATAAGCGGAAGCGTTGTAACCATCTCTGAAGAAGGTACATATATTATCACCGGAAGTCTGACCGACGGTCAGATAGTAGTGGATGCAGAAGATGATACGCTGCAGCTGGTACTGTCCGGATGCGATATCGAATGTTCCGATTCGGCGGCAGTATATGTGAAGGCGGCGGACAAGGTATTTTTGACCCTGGACGAAGGCAGCTCCAATGAGCTTTCCAACAGCGGGACTTTTGAAGCTGACGGGGATAACAATGTGGACGGAGTTATCTTCAGTAAGGATGACCTCACCATAAACGGAGACGGGGGACTGACCATATCCTCTTCAGATCACGCTGTCGTCTGTAAGGATGATCTGGTGATAGCAGGAGGTCAGATAGATATCACGGCTTCAGGCGACGGCCTTCAGTCCAAAGAGACTCTTACTATAGAAGACGGCATCATCGATATAGAGGCGACGGAAGCTATAGAGAGCACACAGGTGACCATCGACGGGGGAACACTGACACTGACAGCCTCAGATGACGGTATCAATGCTTCACAAAAATCAGACGAGCTGTCTCCTGCCATAGTTATCAACGGCGGTGATATCACTATCATTATGGGTCAGGGAGATACGGATGCCATAGATTCCAACGGAAGCCTGACCATCACAGGGGGTACCCTGGACATAACGGCCCAGTTTCCTTTTGACTATGACAGCACCTGTGAATATACAGGCGGTACGATCTACGTGAACGGTGAGCAGACCGATACTATAACCAACCAGTTCGAGGACGGCATGGGGTTCGGCGGTATGGGGATGCCCTCAGATCCCGGGGATATGACATTCCCTTCTGATATGGGGGACTTTGAGCCTCCCATGGGAGGGGGTATGGAGCCTCCTTCAGACGGAAGTTTTCCCGAGCCTCCCCAGGGCGGCCCGGGTCCTATGAATAATTGAGGTGCATGTGTTAAAATAAAGTTTGGACACAAACACTTGGAGGATTTTTAAATGGATGTAGTATGTCTTGATATGGAAGGCGTTCTTGTTCCCGAGATATGGATAGCTTTTTCGGAGGCTTCGGGTATTCCCGAACTTAAGAGGACCACAAGGGACGAGCCTGATTACGACAAACTCATGAAGTGGAGACTGGGTATTCTTAAGGAACACGGACTGGGACTTAAGGAGATACAGGAAGTTATATCCACCATAGATCCTCTTCCCGGGGCAAAGGAGTTCCTGGATGAACTCCGTAAGGTTGCCCAGGTGATAATCATAAGCGATACATTTACACAGTTTGCAGCTCCTCTTATGAAGAAGCTGAACTATCCCACTCTTTTCTGCAACACTTTGGAAGTTGCGGAGAACGGGGAGATCACCGGATTTAAGATGCGCTGTGAGCAGAGTAAGCTCACCACGGTCAAGTCCCTTCAGGCTATGGGATTTGATACCATCGCCGCAGGCGACAGCTTTAACGATCTGGCGATGATAAGAGCTTCCAGGGCAGGGTTCCTGTTCAGGAGCACGGAGCAGATCATAAAGGACAATCCGGATCTTCAGGCTTTTGAAGAGTTCGACGATTTCCTGGCAGCTATAAAGTCAGTACTTAAGTAAGAGGTCATCTGATGGTAGCAGGCGATTATCTGAAATACGCAAAAGAGGCAGAATATGAACCGCAGGCCCTTTTCCTGGACAGCGGTGATGCTTTTGAACTGGAAGATGAACTGAGGCGCCTTGGTACGAGAAGGATCCTCTTTCTCTGTAATACCGTCACGGTGAAGTTCAAAGGTACTTCCGATCTTATCGGTCATTATACTGATAAGGGTTTCCGTTGCTTCAAGTATGTCAGGAAGGAACCGTTCCTCAATGAGGTTGATGTTTTCGGAGGCCTTGGGGTCTATAAGGAATTTAACTGCGATACCATCATCACTATCGGCGGAACGGCTGATATCGACTGCGGCAAGCTGGTTGCGGCTGCTGCAGTAAACCCCGTCAAGGAATTGTCTGAATTTGCAGGCCTCAACAAGCTTAAGAAGGATATCTCGGTCCTCTGCTGTATAGTTACGGACAACAGTGCATCTCCGACTACCCTTTATGCGGAGTACTACGACACCAAGTATGAGAAATGGAACCTTTGTATGAGCAGCTATCTTATCCCCCAGATCGTTGTGGTGGATACGGACTTTTCGGTCAGGACAGAGATGGCCTGGGCTCTCGGAAGTTCCTTCAGCGCACTGGCATGCGCGGTGGAGGCTTATATCAGCCCTGCCTCCAAGTTCAATTCTCCCTACAGGGCCAATGCCGTAAATGCCTGCTATTCCATATTCACCAATATCAAGAAACTCAAGGATGATCCTGACGACTCATACGCCAGAAGACTTCTTTCCGTAGGCGGCCTTTATTCCGGCATCGCCAGCAGGATGTTCGGTCTCGGATATGCCCACATAATCACTAACTACATGATCTCCAGATACGGGGTGGCTTTTGCGGCTTACCATCTTCCCCTTCTTACCAAGGCTATGGAGCTCTATACGGAAAAGTGTAAGGAGGATCTTTCCGATCTTGCCAGGGAGCTTCATCTCTGCACCATGAGTTCAAGTGTGGAGAGCGCGGCTTCCACATTTGTGGCCGGACTTAGAAGGATATGTGATATGACTGAATATAACATGCCTAAGGTCGATCTTTCCGACAGCGAGATCACAAGGATAGCAGACGATACAAGAAGGGATGCTGCTAATTACGGACTCTACTTCTTTGAGACAAAAGATCTTGTCCAGATCATGACGGGGACCTTTGAGAGGATCTCCTGATCATTTATGAGAGGGCCATACCCTATACCGGATCACATTAAAGACGTAATGGACGTTCTCGAAAAAGAGGGCGCCCGGGCTTATGTTGTGGGGGGCGCAGTAAGGAATCTGATACTGGGACAGAAGCCCCACGACTATGATATCGCCACAGACATGACTCCTGACAGGGTGGGTGAAGCCCTTTCGGCTTCCGGCTTCCGGCTTATCGACTGTAACGGCCTTAAGCACGGGACTGTTGTGGCCCTTTCCGGGGAAGAACCGGTGGAGGTCACTACTTTCAGGACCGAGACCGGATATTCCGACAACAGACACCCTGACGCTGTTTTTTTCGCTGACAGTATCGAGGAGGACGTTAAGAGACGTGACTTTACCATGAACGCCCTTTACCTCGGTTCCGACAATATGGTCAGGGACACGGTGGGCGGCATCACTGATATCGAAAACAGGATAATAAGGGCGGTAGGCGATCCGCAGAAAAGGTTCAGGGAGGATGCCCTCAGGATACTTCGCGGGATCAGGTTTTCGTCCCGTCTGGGATTTAAGATAGAAGAAGGGACTTCCCGGGCCATGAAGGACACAGCTTATCTTCTGGGGGAGATATCTCCTGAGAGGATAAGGACCGAAATGGACGGGATCGTCAGCGGGGAGTATGCACCGGATGCCATAAGGGATAATATCGACGTGCTGTCTTACGTGATCCCGGGACTTAAGAAGATGGAGGGATTTGACCAGAGGACTCCCCACCATGACAGGGATGTGCTGGAGCATACACTGGATACCCTGGCGGGGATACCGGTGGTGGACGGGAAGAGAGATGAGGTCTTATCCTATTCAGCCATTTTCCACGATATAGCAAAGCCGGATGTCTTTTTCCTTGACAGGAACGGAAGAGGTCACATGAAGGGACATGCGGCGGCAGGAGAAGCGGTCGTTCTGGAATTTATGGACAGATATAAGTTCTCAAACGACAGAAAGAAGACCATCTCCATGCTGGTAAGATTCCACGACGATTTTACCGACGGCACCAGAAGGGGAACTGCCAGGATGATGTCGCAGTTCGATCCGGACTTTCTCGATCAGCTCTTTATCCTTCAGAGGGCAGATATCCTGGCCCACTCCAATTCCGGAAATGACAGGATGGAGATCCTTGAGAAGACCATAAGCTTCAGGCAGGATCTTATCAGGGAAAAAGCCTGTGTGAAGATAGCCGACCTGGCAGTGGACGGGAACGACATTCTGGCTCTTGGGACAGTAAAAAAGGAAGATATCGGCAAGGTTTTAAAATTTTTATTGGATTCGGTGATAGACGGAAAAGTCAATAATTTCAGAGATTTACTGCTGAATTATGTAGAAAAATGGCATGAATTATGAAGGAATTGTTAAAAAAGGGGTACAAAAATTCGAAGGATGGGTTTATAATTAGGTCGTATATTTATATCTTGAATCAAAAACAGAAGCTTTAATGTGCGTCTTAAGGAGGGCGGTCCGCATGAAGAAAATAAATAAGAGAGGCTTTACGTTGGTAGAGATGATGCTCGTTATCGCGATCATCGTTATCCTTGCCAGCGTTGCAGCGATCGGTATTGGCGATTCGCTTCAGAGATACAGAAATACTCAGAACAAGTACAAAGAGAACTATATCCCTGCAGTTGACGAGGCACAGCTTCGTGTTCAGAGCCTGATCACGACTACCCGTCCCAACAGAGTTCCGCCCACACCCCGTCCCAGAAGAGGAACGACAACCACTCCTACTCCTGAGCCTACACTTCCCGAAGGCGTAACTCCTACAAATACCCCTACACCCGGACCTACAAATACACCCAGGCCCACGAACACACCCAGGCCTACAAATACACCCAGGCCTACACCTGTTCCTGAGGGAGAGCCTGTAGATCTTGGTAACGGCATCACGCTTAGCAACGGTATGGCTTCCGAACCCAGAGGTGAAGGCCCTAAGGTTCTCAGTGCAACTGTAAGTGGCGATACAACTAGCCTGAGTGTTACAGATGGTAACGGATGGAATACATTGGGTATCTCTATCACACATACAGACGGCGGTGACGTTCTTGATCTTGGCGGTTCCGCATGGGCTTTCTCAGATCTTCCCGGATTCTCCTGGAGTAGCAGTTCCTACACACTTACCGGAGAGCAAAAGACATGGCTGACCAACCGTTACGGTATTTCCTTCAGCTGCTGACTGAATAATTGATAATAAAAAGACCGCCGTTGACCGGCGGTCTT
>JAGAFH010000058.1 GCA_017612755.1 Clostridiales bacterium | reverse complement strand
TTTTCATAAAATCTACCTCTTAAAATATTTTGATATCCCCTCAATTCGGCATTATAACAAATCGACTGTGAAAAGCAAACAGAGCACTCCAAAAGGAGCGCTCTGTGGATTTACGGATTAGTACAGATACCTGAAGAATTGAAATAATAAGTCTTGCCGTTCATCGTGATGGAAGTATTGGCCAGCATCCTTCCGTTAGACCCGAGATAATACCAGGAGTTTTTGTAACTAAGCCAGTCGTCATGCATCATATCTCCGTTGGTCCTGAAGTAGTACCACCTTCCTGAGATCTGTTTCCACCCGGTAGCCATCCTTCCGGATACTTCAAAATAGTACCACTTGTCATCTATTTTTCTCCACCCTGTGATCATGGCACCTGAATCTTCAAAATAATACCATCTGCCATTGACCTGCTGCCATTGGGTCGCCATATAACCTTTAGTATTAAAGTAATACCAGATACCGTCCAGTTTTTTCCAGCCCTTGGCATAGGTTCCGTCACTATATCTATACCAGAAGCCTTTAGTATCTTTCTGCCAGCCGCCACCAAGATCGATAAGGATATATGTACTCATGTCGCCGTTTCTTGTCTTTCCGTTGCCGTCAACACCATAGGGCTGGATCTTGAAATAATATTTAGTATCTGTTTTAAGAGTGTATGTGAGGCCCGTAGTAGTACATGTGTAATTTAGTTTATATGAATCCTGACCATTCTGGGAAAGATAAATATTATATCCGGTAATATTGGTACCGGTCTTTCTGGTCCAGCTGAACCTGACCTTATTATCCGCCAGATACTCTACTTTTATGGTCCCCATCTCATCAAGAACGAAATCAGGATCTATGCCATAATCCATATCAGAGAAAGTATAAAGATCATAATAATAGTAAAAATCGTCATCAAGGATATGTCTTATCTCAAAGTCGGTCTTTCCTTTTAGGAACCACTTGTAGGTAGATAAAGTCTTCCCGTAATCCCATGTAGAGTCCAGATAATAAGCTTTACCATCCAGGATAATGATATTCCATGCATGATATCCCCTGTCAGTATCTCCTGTACAGTAACGGACCTCAAGACCTGCCTGAAGGCCCATCCTGTAAAAAAGCTGGGAATAACCGCCGCATACTGCTGTCTTATTTATGAGGGCGGCATAAGCCGTATACTTCAGTTTATAATCCTCATCATCCAGATGATCATAATCATAAGTTACATTATCGCAGATATATTTATAGATGGCATAAACCTTCTCATAATCAGACTTGCCCTCAAGATCCAGGTCTTCCAGGACCCGGTCAAGTTCGGCCGAAAGCTCGTTTTCCTGGGCAAGAGTGGTCTTATATGTAGGTTTAAGGGTTACCTCGTACCTGCCGTCATATATAAAGTAAGACCATTCTTTTTTTGAGATAAGAAGGATATTATAATCCCCTTCGTCCGGGACTCCCGTAAACCTGATGATCTCGGCCGCTGCATCTGTATACAACGTCTTTATGGCCTGGTTCGAGGCATCTACACTGAACGTAATGGAAGATTCCCTGTTCTTTATGCACTGCCTGAGATAGAAGCCGGCCTCCTCCATTGTAGAAAAGGCATTATTACTGGGAGATACTTCCGATGCATCGATATACTCGACGAAGACTTCTTCATCGATATCGATCCCGTCTTCGCTTTCAACGATATAACTGTGAAGTTCTAAAAGCCCGCTGTCATCATCCTCATCAGAAAACTGTTCCTCTTCGAAGGAAACATCAGATATCTCTTCCTCTGTGACTTCAACAGGGATCTCTTCCTCCGGTTCCTCTTCTGACGGTTCTTCCTCAGGTTCGGTATCCTCTTCGATGATCTCTATCTCTTCCGGTTCTTCACCGGTAATCTCATCAGCCAGGACAAGGTAACCGGGGTTAAGTAATGTACATAAAACGACAAAAGCCGCTATAAACCTCTTTTTCATCATCTATCTCCTATTTAGAAAAATCCGAGTCTTATTATAATCAAAAATCATTTATATGTGAATGCGCAAATAATTCTATATTGGGGTAAAATATACTAAATAACCGTGGGACATCTCATGTCCCATCTGCATTTGCTCACTTCGTGTCCTGTATTTTCACATCCGGCAAAGATAGACTTGAGCCATCAACCTAAGGAGGCCGACAACAATGGATCAGCAAAAGATAGGAGAATTTCTTAAGACGCTTCGTAAGGAAAAGAACATCACACAGGAAGATCTTGCCTACGAGATGAATGTTTCCAGAAGGACTGTCTCAAGATGGGAAACAGGATCCAACCTCCCGGATCTTGCTATACTCGTTGAACTTGCCGATTACTATGATGTGGACCTTCGTGAAATCTTTAATGGCGAAAGGAAAGAAGAAAACATGGACAAGGATCTTAAAGACACGATGATGATGGCAGCAGATTATACTGACGAGGCTAAGGCAAAAGTAATGAGGCGCATGCAGCTTCTCTTTATAGCCGCTACGGTAGCAGGGATAGTCTATATCGGCGGACTTTTCATAGGACTCGATCAGATCGGGCCTGCAGGAGATTTTATTTCCGGCCTGTGCCTTGGAATAATGTTCGGAGTGGTCATAGTAGGGATAATCATTACAAGCAGGAACGCCGATCAGATCGCACAATGGAAACGGGAGCATATCCTCAGAAAGAGCTGAACCTGACTTATATCTTCACATTAAAAAGAGCTGTCTCATTTGAGACAGCTCTTTCATTTCTCCGGTATTAAGATTACTTTCTGATACCGAGTCTTGCGATAAGGGATCTGTATCTTTCGATATCGATCTGTGCAAGATAGTCAAGAAGTCCTCTTCTCTTACCAACCATCATAAGAAGTCCTCTTCTTGAGTGGTGGTCACCCTTATGGGTCTTGAGGTGCTCTGTGAGGTGATTGATCCTTGCTGTAAGGATAGCGATCTGTACCTCGGGTGAGCCTGTATCACCTTCGTGAGTAGCATACTCCTTGATGATCTCAGCCTTGTTGATTGCATCCATCGTAGTGTCCTCCTGTTAATTGATATAGACCGGTGACAAAGTAGAGGTCGGAGTGATCCGTCAACTGTGTCACGGCAGCTTTGGTATATTAACACACCTTTATTTGCTTGTAAAGCTATAGTTTTCAGGCATCGGTGTCGTCTGCCACAAGTGATTCAACGAAAGCTTCAGGATCGAAATCCATAAGATCGTCCACTCCCTCTCCGAGACCTGCAAGAACGATGGGAACTTTAGCAGTATATGCAACTGATACCGCAACACCGCCCTTTGCGCTTCCGTCCAGCTTTGTAATGCCAAGATAGTCCAGATCTACAGCCTCGGTAAAGGCTTCAGTCTGAAGTACTGCATTCTGGCCGGTCGTAGCATCGATTATAAGAAGGGACATGACGTTGGCGTCAGGCGCTTCCCTTGAGATGATCCTGTTGATCTTAGAGAGCTCATCCATAAGATTCTTCTTGTTGTGGAGCCTTCCGGCAGTATCGACGATAAGGATATCTGCTTTTCGTGCAATGGCTGCATGAATGGCATCAAAGACTACAGCGGCAGGATCGGACCCTTCTTCGTGGGCGATAACGGAAGTCTCAGTCCTCTCACCCCAGACCTTAAGCTGGTTGACTGCAGCTGCCCTGAAAGTATCGGCTGCTCCCATTATTACCTTCTTGCCTTCCGCCTTATATCTGGAAGCCAGTTTTCCTGCAGTGGTGGTCTTACCGGTACCGTTTACTCCCACCATAAGAAGGATGTTGAGTTTTCCATCCTGAATGTCTATCTCTGTCTTTTCGCCGAGGATCTGAAGCATCCTGTCCTTGACAGCCTGCATGACGCCTTCTCTTGAGTCGTCGCCTGTCTTTTTGATATAGTCCTTGATATAGGAGATGATGTCATCGCTGGCAGCGACGCCGCAGTCGGCACGGACCATGATCTCTTCCAGATCATCCAGCATATCATCGTCAAACTTTCCGTGGGAAGCTACTGTCTTGACCCATTCGCTGGCCCAGAAATCCCTGGTCTTCTTAAGACCGTTCTTAAAAGCATCTAATACACCCATATTCCGTTACTCCTTATTGAATACGCATAGACAGTATCTTGGAGATACCGCGCTCCTGCATGGTTACGCCGTACATCCTGTCGCAGGCCTCCATGGTACCCTTTCTGTGGGTAACAAGGATAAACTGGGATCTGGCTGTATAGCGTCTGACAAAGTCAGTAAACCTGGAAACGTTAACGTCATCGAGAGCGGCTTCGACCTCGTCGAGTACGACGAATGGCGAGGGGCGCAGCTGAAGTATGGCGAAAAGAAGGGCGATGGCTGTAAGACATCTCTCTCCTCCGGACAGGAGCGTAAGATTCTGAAGCTTCTTTCCCGGAGGCTGGGCCTTGATCTCAATGGCGCAGTTTAAGACGTCTTCTTCATTTTCCAGGATGATCTCGGCAGAACCGCCGTTAAAAAGATCGGTAAATACTGTCTTAAAGTTCTCGTTTATGGTAGTGAACTGCTCGATGAACTGTTTTTTCATCTCATCGATAAGTTCTGCGATGACCTTCTCCAGGTTTGTCTTGGCATTATAGATATCGTTTCTCTGCTCCAGCATGAATTCATATCTGCCGGATATCTCCTTATATTCCTCCACAGAGTTGAGGTTAACAGGTCCCAAAGCCTTGATCTCAGCCTTGAGGGCGGAGATCTCCTTAGTGGTCTCATTGATATTGGTGATCTTAGGATATTTACCGGCCACGTTATCATATGTGGACTCGTAATCTTCCCAGA
>JAGAFH010000057.1 GCA_017612755.1 Clostridiales bacterium | reverse complement strand
GCCCGAGATCTTATATATGGGCATCACTGCAAGAGCTATGATCACTACGATGAAAAGTCCGTTCTTTCTGTTGTCTTTAAACAGAAGTATAAATGCAGGCAGGACCTCGATGACAAAGGTCATGACAAATGCTATAAGGAATTTTAAAGGATCCCCGTAGAAGTTCCAGGTAAATCCTGAAACGGAAGTGGCATTACTGTTGGAAAGATATAGGGGAATGAACAGCAGCACAAAGACCGCCGCCGGAACGATATTCGTGAAGGTGAAGATGTTAATGATCCTCTTTTTCGTTCCCTTTGCACTGAACTCCTTTTTGAAGAGAAGATAGAGGGCTATGGGGAGAAGTCCTATGGTAGCCCAGGGAGAATAGGGAAACATC
This sequence comes from Clostridiales bacterium, assembly GCA_017612755.1. Lineage (GTDB taxonomy): Bacteria > Bacillota > Clostridia > Saccharofermentanales > Saccharofermentanaceae > Saccharofermentans. The sequence goes on along the minus strand of JAGAFH010000057.1, from coordinate 8,641 downwards.
AGGGCGCCCGTAAGTCCCAGGGACCTGTTGTTTTTTGAGAGCATCAGAAGGACTACGATGAGCCAGCAGGGAATGCACTGGTTAAATACGTTCATAAGGTTGTTGGCATTGCTTATGTAGACGATATGTTCCGTCCATCCTTCAAGCCACATCCAGCTCTCCGGGCCTTTTGCCTGGAAATAAAGATAGGGCAGAAAATCAAAACCCGAGAAGAACAGGAAAGAAAACAGGATGGCATAGGACTGTCTTTTTATCACCATGGCCATTCCCAGAAGGATCATGACGATCCCGATGACCGACCAGATAAAAAGAAGGATATTTGCAAATGTAAATCCCAGGGCCTTTCCTGCCAGGGCCGGTATCATCCAGAAGGACAGATAGTATGAGAAAAAAACATTCTCATCAGGGAGCATGCTGTTTATCTCAGGGACCGACTGGGCCGAAAGATCATAGATGACCGGCCACCTATAGTCTACAAGGTCCGTAAGGATGGCTTTTCTGAAGGCATGATCCGTGGTGCCCCAGACAAACTCGCCGATATTGGAAAAGTAAGCGATAACGACAGAAAAGACTATGACTGCAGCTAAAAATACGGGGGTTATCCTGAAGGATGTATCTGAAGTTATCTCCTTCCCTTCCGGATCCTTCATAAGATCCTTAATGGAAAGAAAGACTGCTGCTCCCAGCAAGAGGACTGCGGGGACGGCGATAACGGTCCTTATCCATCCCAGGATAAAGATCATGACAGGGATCATCAGGTAGAGGATGGCAGCACTGTAAAAAGCCCGGCAGGAAATACCGAGACCTTTCTCCTTTTTTGTTGCCAGCGAAGATACTTCTTTCATCGTTCCTCCTATCCCTGCCAAGATGATTTTATATCAAGCCCTTTAAGTTTGACAATCCGTAACGGGCAAAAATATAATACCTTGTAATGGAAAACGGTACTTCAAAAAAAGCTTCTTCTTTAAAGATAATAACAGCCGCAGCCCTTGTCCTTACTTATGTTGCGGTCCTTTATCTCGCCGTAAATCCTAAGGTGTCAAACGAGTACAGGCTCTACTACATCGATAAGACCAGCAGACGCTGGCCCGGCCAGAGCGGATACGATATAAAAGTGGGAGAACCGGTCATCTTTAACAGCGAAAATGATAACTACAAAAAGGTGGACAGAGGAAGAGGGGATGTGACAGAAGAGGGCGTCGGCATCGAATCGGATCTTGCGGTCATCTATCTTGACTCCATCCCGGCAGGAGACTATGATGTGACATTTACATTTGCTCCTTCAGACATTAAGGACATTATCGATATACGCGTTACAGGATGCGAAGATGAGGAAGAGTTCTTCGCTGACCCTTCATACGACACGGTAGTCACCATTCCCATATCCCTGGAGGACGCCCCTGAGGATAATGTGATACAGATCATCATCAGTTCGGATTCCTATGAAGAGATCCTTCTTAAGGAGGTAACTGTAGATGAAGCCTGAGCCTCTTAAGAAATATACTCCTGACAATAAGACCATCCTGCTTCTTGTGGCAGGGGCCTTCGTTATTTCCAGGCTGGTACTGATCCTGATCCACGGCATGTTTAACGGAGGGATCTCTGTCGAGACGTTCCTTCGTGACCAGAACAGATTTGATGCCACCTGGTATCTCTTTACCATGGAGGAAGGATATCTCCCCTCACCCTTTGGTCACAATACGGGAGATGCGGCCAACTGGGCCTTCTTCCCTCTGATGCCTCTGGTATGCAGGGGACTTCACAAGATCACGGGGCTGGAATATATCCTTTTCGTGCCGGTCTTTAATTCCCTGCTTTTCCTTATATCCCAGTTTGTTATCTTCAAATATATGATGAAGACGAGAGACGACTTTTACACGGCCGTGGCGGTACTTCTGTTCTTTAACTTCGGGCCATATACTTTCTATTTTTCGTCCATGTATACGGAATCTATGTTTATCCTTTTCGTCTCCCTTTTCCTCTGGTTCATGAGCGAAAAGAAATACCTTCTTATGGGTGTGGCGGGACTTCTTGCAAGCGCCACCAGAAATATAGGAGTGTTCCTTGTTTTCGCTCCCTTTGTAATGACCATAGAAGAGTATCTGAAAAAGGAGAGCAAAAAGAGCTTTGGCGGATATATGAGCTATCTGTTCTCAGATGCAGATCTGGTCCTGGGCACATGCCTTGTGCCGGGAGGACTCTTCGCCTATATCTTCTACCTTTACAGACTGACCGGGGACGGCCTTGCTTTCCTTCATATCCAGAGGGCCTGGAACGAGACTGATGACTACAATTTCTTTAAAGAATTCCTGGGATCTTTCGGGGCCGTCTACGATGCAAGATTTTACTTTGCCGCCTGGACTATCCTGGGTATCCTGGCGCTTCTTTATCATCTGTACAAAAAGAGGTTTTATGAACTCACCCTCTGCTTTATCTTTATGGCTATCCCCTTATCCGTCAGGATGATATCCATTCCCCGCTATCTCATAGGAAGCCTAATACCTGTCCTGGCCTGGGCAGGCATGATAAAAGGCCTTAAGTTTAAGGCCCTCCGCATACCTGTCATTATCGGGATATTGGTCCTTTCATACCTGACCTACAAGGCCTGGTATCTGGCGATGGATATCGTCACCTGATCAGGGTTTTATCTTCTGGTAGTAAAAGCAGGCCAGCTGGGTCCTGTCCCGGAGATCCAGCTTTGAGAGAACGGAACTCATCATATTCCTGACGGTGCCTTCCCCCAGGAACATCTTATCTGCGATCTCCTTATTGGAAAGACCGTCCGCCACCAGTTCTATAAGTTCCTTTTCCTTGTCTGTGATGCCGAATTCTTCGTAGTCGAACTTCTCTGTCCTGTTCATAAGATCCGGGAGCTTTTCCACGATCTTTCCTCCGAAGACTATCTGGCCTCCCGCAACAGCCCTTACACTGGAGGGAAGGGTGGCGCATTCCTGTTTCAGGATATAACCGGATGCCCCTATGCCCAGGGCCCTGTTTATATACTCGTCATCAAGGAAGGTAGTGAGAAATAAGATCTTGATATCCTTATCCTCCTTAAGGATCTTCTCCGCCGCATCGATGCCGTTAAGATCGTCCATCCTTATATCCATGACTACCACGTCAGGCCTGGTGGAAAGAGCTTTCTTAACAGCCTCATTTCCCCCGGATGCCACATCGCAGCTTTCCATATCATCTTCCGCTTCAAGTATTACCTTTAATGCCCCGGATACCAAGGGATCGTCATCAACTATAAGAACTCTCATTTTCGCCCCTCCTTAGGTATAGTAACAAGAACCGTAAAGCCGTCCCCGGCGGCCGTTACGGTTGCCCTGCCTCCCAGAGAAGCTGCCCGGGATCCGATATTCTTGATCCCGATGCCCTCATCGCCGGAAGACACGTCTGAAGTGTCATATTCCTTATATTCATTTTCGCCGTTATCGAAGATCTTTATCCTCCAGAAAGTCACGTTCTCCACTACTTCTATAAGGACCTTATCGCCTTTTGAATACTTGGATATATTGGTGACCCCCTCTTTGATGATGCCCAGGATAACGTTCTTTGTCTTGTTGTCTGCAGGAGAATCGATAGAGGTCTTTACCGCCACTTCAAACTTCTCCTTAAGAGGTCTTGCTATATCGTTGATGCCGATGGAAAGATCGATGGAATCATCGTGAAGTTCATGGACGCTCTTTCTTATCCCCGTCATAGCCAGATCAAGCGTCTTGGCTACGGAATCAAGCTGCTCACCCACCTTCTCATCTTTATTGATGATCTTTATGGCCTGAAGCTGGACTATGACCCTGGTGATCATGTGGCCTGTATTATCGTGGATCTCCCGGGCTATCCTGTTTCTCTCTTTCAAGGTTGCGGTATAGATCTCGTTGTCCGTATTCTTCATGATCTCTTCGCCAAGCCTTCTGGCATTGAGGGATTCAAGTCTGGCATCATCATATTTCTGCCTGATCTCCTCTTCCACCTTCTGGTCCCGGACGCTCTTTAAGGCCAGATAAAAGGCAGCAAGGGAGATGAAGATAAGGCTCATCGTGATCTTAAGATCTCCCGCCTTTAAGGCCCCGCAGACTACAAGGGAAAGGCCAAGGACAGATCTTATGGTCCACGAGGTGTTTCCCTGAAGCCTTCTTTTACAGGAAAAAAGAACATATTCGGCGGGAGGGATTACTATAAGTGATCCCGGTAAGAACAGCACCAGCGGGATCAAGAGGCAGGCCGGAAGAAGAGCGAAAAACTCGTCTTTTTTAAGTTCCGTATAAAGCAGGATAATGAAGGACAGTAGCAGAAATACGACATCCGCCCCTCCGATACTGCCCATGGTACCCATGAGCATCAGAAGGACGGAGCCAGTAAATATCAAGCCTTTATCTGCAAGTCTCCATCTCATAAAGACATTATATCATCATGCTGTCTTACTGAGCCTCGAACTTTTAACGAAGGAAGCCGCTACGGCAAATGCTATGGCAAAAGCGATCTGGACTCCTATGCACATAATGAACGTACCCATATCAAAATCAAATCCCGACTCCTGGGAGTAAGTCATGTTATTTGCCCGTACTGACCAGTACATGGGAAGGAACTGGGCGATCTTGAGGACACCCTCTCCCAGATATTTCTGCTGGACGAATGCTCCGCATAAAAAGCTCATTCCCAGGCTTATGATATTCGTTACCATAGACAGCACATTTGCTGACATGGGAAATGCCGTAACAAGCGATGCCAGTGAGCAGGAGAACATCATGGTGGCAAACAGGTTGATGGCTATTACCCACCAGTAATCTCTCAGCAATGTCCCTCCGTGGCCAAGGACCAGGTTGATGATCATGAACACTGCCCAGATCATCACTCCGAAAGTAAAGATTCCCATAGTATTTACGAAAGATATCTTTTTCTTTCCCACAGGAGAAGTTTCGATCCTGCTGTTGATCTTTTCGTCGCTGTTGGCAATGACTGTATGTCCCACGCCCAGGCACAGGAATCCGATGATCAGGTAACTGAAGAACTGGTTGATGTAAAAGACGGAAAAATCCATAGTCCTGGATCCTTTTTCTCCGGAAGAGACTTCCTCTATAGAAGCTTCACCGGTCATCAGTTCCAAAGCCTTCTTCGATGCTTCTTCACTGCTGTAGCCTAAAGCCTCATAGTTTCTTTCAGCAGTCATGTAACTGTTGACCTCTTCATCCACATAATATGTGTCTGCACCGGAGGAATAGGCTGTAAGATATTCTATCTCTCCCTCACCGGCCCCGAACCCCTCGGGGATAGTCATGTGATAGGAAGTCAGGCTGAAGAATACTATATCCTGAATGGATCTCTCCGATTTATCACTGAGATCTTCTACAGTATTATTTACTGACAGGTATTCGATAAGTCCCTTCGATACCGCTGAGTCATCATTATCCACGTAGGTTATAGTATAGTTGACATCAACCTCGGAAGATTCTGAAAATGATGCTTTTGCAACAAATATCAAAGCCAGGATCATAATGGCCATTATTACCCCATAGATTACGATGCCTGCTTTATTCCGGTTAAGGATCCTGAAAAAATTCTTATAAAGATGCATACTTCTCCCTCCTTAATGCGAAGATACCGATCAAAAGGAACAGTACCGATAATCCGGTTATCTTTCCGATATTCATATAGAATCCTAAGTCATCTCCGCAGACGGTAAACCTGTAGAAAGCCATATTCATCAATGTTGCCGGATTGATGTCATTGATGATGGGGAAATATTTCTCAAAAACTCCCGGCAGCTGGGAAGTCATCTCACCGGAAAGAAATACAGAGATCATGACAACAGCAGTTGTCTTGTTTCCGCGGGTGTTGGCAGATCCCTTAAAAAGAAGTCCGCAGATAACACCAAATCCGAGAGAGAACATGATACAGGAAATAACGAAAAGAATAAGCTTTCCTATCTCATTTCCCATGGATACGCCTATCGCATAATGCATTACCGTGAGCTGGATAAGGACGATCACTATGGAAGGTATAAACCTTGCCAGGAAAGAATTGATCATCATCCTGCTCTTATTTGAAGATGATACAGACAGCCTCATAGCCTCTGAAGATACATCAGCCCGGAGATCACTGACGATCTCCACTCCGGATGTTGCACTGAGGAAGATGCCCATGACGAGAGTACTGTAGTAGTACCAGGAATACGAATCAGGATCTGAAGAAAAGGCATTCTCCTTTTCCTTTGTATAGGAGATACCATCTGCCATATTATCAAGGATCTTCCGGGCACCTTCCGGATCCATTGTAAAGGCATCCATCAGGAACTGATAGTTTCTCATATATGAATCGCATACTGCCTTTGAAACGCAGGAAGAAGTAACGCTGTGACCCGGCATCAGATATATGTTTATGGTATCCTCATCCGTGATCTCAAAAAGCACCTCGTTTTCCTTCTCTTCAAGGGAAGCTTTTGCCTCATCCAGGTCTTCGTATGTGGTCAGATCAAAATAATAGTTGTCTCCCGACTTATCGGAAAGCTGATCCATAAGGGAGATAAAATTCTCAGAAAAAGCTCCGCTTCCGTTATCCACGATCACTGCTTTCATAGGATCGATGCTGTTCTGCATATCATAGAGCCCGCCGAATGCTATCTTCATAAATGTCATAAGAGCCAGGGGGAATATAAGGGACCAGAACAGGAACCCTCTGTTCCTCAAGGTCTTTTTAAGATAATACTTAAACATGCTGCCCTCCTTACTCGTCCCTTAAGTTCTTTCCTGTAAGCTCCAGGAATACGTCATTTAATGTAGGCTGCTCAGAGAAGATCTTCTTCATCATATAGCCCTTATCCTGAAGGATATTGATGATATCTATAACGTTGTGCTTACCGTTCCCGGCTTCCACTATAAGAAGATCGTTTTCGTAATTAACACTGAAGATATTCTTCATCTCCCTGATGGATTCCAGGGTATCCTCATCTACTCCCGCTGCCTCGATGGTGATGATCTCACTCTTCTTGATCATATTCTTAAGATCATCTATGGTGCCTTCGGCGATCTTGTTACCCTTATCCAGGATTACTACATAGTCACAGATCTGCTCCACCTCTTCCATGTAGTGGGATGTATAGACAACTGTCGCTCCGCTGTTTCTCAGTTCAACGATACCCTCTAAGATCTTGTTGCGGCTCTGGGGATCTACTGCTACCATAGGCTCGTCGAAGAAGATGAGCTTAGGCTTATGGGCGATACCGCAGGCAATGTTAAGTCTTCTCTTAAGTCCGCCGGAAAGTTTTTTGGGCTTAAACTTAACAAAGTCCCCGATGGCTACGAAGTCGATAGCCTCCTGTACATACTGCTTTCTCTTTACCGGATCCTTTATGTAAAGTCCGCAGAAGAAATCGATGTTCTCATATACGGTAAGTGAATCATAAAGAGCCAGATCCTGGGGAACGATGCCGATGTCCTTCTTGATGTCATAGGACCTGGGTGTCATCTCCTTACCAAAGACCGTAACTGTTCCCTTATCATACTCAAGAAGAGAAAGGATACAGTTGATAGCTGTGGTCTTTCCTGATCCGTTGGGACCCAGAAGTCCGTAGATCTCTCCCTGCTTTACCTTAAGATCCAGATGATCCAATGCGATAAGTTCCTTATATCTCTTAACGAGTCCTTCTACTTTGATTACATCACTCATAACAATGCCTCCTTTTCTCTTATGACACCATTATGGACTAACCGGAGATCTCCTTACAGTGAGTTGCATCATTACTTGAGATGACATTTGTCACAACAATCTTGAAAACCTACTAAATCAGTAGTATTATGGGGTATATATTATTTTATAAGGGGAAAGAACATGAAGATCTCAACTAAAGGAAGATATGCACTTCGAATGCTCATAGACCTGGCTACCCATCCCACTGATGAGTTCGTAGCCTTAAAGACCATTGCCGAAAGACAGGAGATCTCCAAGAAGTATCTGGAGCAGATCGTACCGATCCTTAACAGGACCGACCTTCTCATCACCAACAGAGGCTTCCAGGGAGGCTACAGGCTTGGAAGGTCTGCAGACAAGATCTCCGTAGGTGAGATCTTACGTCTTACGGAAGGCGACCTGGCTCCCGTTGCCTGCATCTCCGGCGGAACAGTAAACTGCGACAGGAGCATCGACTGCCCCACTCTTCCCATCTGGCAGGGACTTGATAAGGTCATCAACGAATATCTGGACGGCATCACACTCCAGGACATCATCGACCAGGCCCCCGACCACAGCAACGACTACGTCATCTGAAAAAAGAGCTGCCGGCCGGCAGCTCTTTTTCATATCGAATAACAGATCAAGTTGTGATCATCATAACAGATCACTATCCCTTTATAACAGATGCAGTAATTCATGTCTGTAGGAATATCAAGCTGCTGATCATAGATGTAAGCTATACCTTTTCCATAATTCGGTTCGTTAATAAATCCCGTGTATATCAGTTTGCCATCTGAAAAGAACATGAACCCCGCCTCAAAATCGTAGGCTCTTCCATCAGTTAACTCATATTCTTTGGTAATCAGATCATTTCCAATGTCCAAAAAGTATACTTTGTTTTCAGTGTATACTTTACTACCACGAAGAAAACATGAGAGCCCAGTGATTTTTTCAGGAAAAGGACCCGTTT
>JAGAFH010000056.1 GCA_017612755.1 Clostridiales bacterium | reverse complement strand
GAGCATCTTATTCTTGGAATCACCTCTCCAGTAAGCACCTGCGATGGATGTGAGCTTGAATGCCTTGATCTCGCCCGTGCTCTCTACGTGAGGACCTTTACAGAGATCTGTAAAGTCACCCTGCTTGTAGAAAGAGATAGTAGCTTCGTCGGGAAGATCGTCGATGAGCTGGACCTTGTAGATCTCGCCCTTCTCTTCCATGAACTTACGAGCCTCTTCTCTGGGGAGTTCGTAGTATTCGAGAGGAAGATTCTCCTTAACGATCTTCTTCATCTCCTCTTCGATCTTCTTCAGATCAGCCTCTGAGAAAGCTTCGTCTCTGTCGAAGTCGTAGTAGAAACCGTCATCGATAGCAGGACCGATAGCAAGCTTTGTCTCGGGCCAAAGTCTCTTTACTGCCTGTGCCATGATGTGTGACGCTGTGTGTCTGAAGGACTTTCTGTCTTCAGCATTGTTAAAATCTGCCATTACACATATACCTCCTTGGTAATCTTTCTTAAGTCCCGCTTGGCATCAGGACTTAACCTTTTCCGGGGCATATTAAAAGCCATGCCCCCACATTACTTTGGGATGCATGGCTGCACGGTTCCACCCAAATTGCGTCTTCTGTAAGATCTTTTGGACCCGAGCCGGTCTCTCCATTGAAAACGCCTCTCAATTATCCCTTAACGCAGGCTCTACGGCACGGATTGCTCCCTTTTGCGGAAGTGTACTCCTGCAGCTCGAGGGTTGTATGCTTTACCGTCAGTTTCCTTCGAAGTTCTCAGCCTGTGACTTCAGTTCTCTGTAAGGTCTTTACCGGGGCACTTGTCCCTGTCAAAGCTTTTAATAGAGAGATTTTGTCACTTAAAAAGAAAAAAGTCAATAAGAAAGGGATCTCAGATATCTCCCACTGCCTTTTTCACTCTTTTGGAAACGATGGCCGCCACTACGATCTTAATGATATCTCCGGGAAGAGGCAGGATCATAAAGGCCCAGAGAAAATCCTTAAGGGCTATGCCATTTCCATCAGTAAAGAAGTTAAGGATCACATATCCGTAAGTTCCTCCGATGATATAAAGGATCACAGTCCCTATGGCGTTGGCCGCAAAAAGATTCATGCCCTTCTCAGCCATGAGGCCTATAAGGAAAGCCGTCAGGATAAATCCCAGGGAATAACCGAATGTGGGACTTAAGACTGACCAGAAGCCTCCTCCCGTAGTAAAGACCGGAAGTCCGATAAGTCCCAGGATCACATAAAGTCCTGCGCTTAAAGAGGATCTCCCCTTACCCGTTATATCTGCCGCCGCCATTACAAAAAACCACTGAAGGGTCAGTGCCACCGTTGGAAGGGGGATCTTTATGAATGCTCCTAAAGCGATGAGGGCCGTACAGAGAGCCACAATTGCCATATCTTTAGTCTTCATTGTAAACCTACTTTCAATTTATGTTTACAATATGCTACCAAAGCACCTTTTTCCTGTCAATTATGTGGTAAAATCTTTCTATGTTATCTACTAAGGACTACATCCTTTCCTACCTTCTGGAGCAGGAGGACTTCATCTCGGGAGAGATCTTAAGCTCACGCCTTGAAATAAGCAGGGCTGCTGTAAATACTGCAGTCAAGGCCTTAAGATCCGAGGGTTATAACATCTTATCCTCCACTAAGAAAGGCTATAAGATCATAGATCCGCCCGATAAGACAGGTTATGGTGAACTTCTCCATTATCTTCCGGAGGACCGGGTAAAACTGATCCATTCTTTTGATGAAGTCTCTTCAACTAATGATACATTGAAGCAGCTGTCTTTCGACGGAGCTCCCGGAGGAACAGTCGTTATCGCAGATTACCAGAGCAAGGGCAAAGGGCGCCGGGGAAGGTCTTTTGATTCCCCCCACGGCACAGGTGTTTATTTTTCCTATCTTATGAGGCCTTCCATTGCCCCTGCTGATGCATCACAGATCACTGCCCGGACCGCCGTAGCCGTCTGCCGGGCCATCAGAAGATCCTGCGGCATCGACCCGCAGATCAAGTGGGTAAACGATCTGGTGGCAGGATCTAAAAAAGTCACAGGCATCCTTACGGAGATGACCTTTGAGAGCGAATCAGGAACGATCGACAGCATAGTCATCGGTATCGGTATAAACGTGGATCAGAAGGAGACTGATTTCCCTGAAGATATAAGGGATATTGCCGGATCCCTCATGATGGCAAAAGGAGAATATATACGCAGGGCTCCCCTGGTGGCCGCATTAACCGAGGAGATGGATATCCTCTCATCTTCCATGCCTGACGGGACATCAGATTATCTTTCAGAATACAGAAAGCGCTGTCTCACTTTAGGAAAGGAAGTAAGTGTAGTAAAAGTACACGACTCGGGAGAAGTACCCCGTCACGGCACTGCTGTTGATATAAACCCTGACTTTTCGTTAAAGGTCAGGTTCGAAGACGGCCATGAGGAAGATCTTATGAGCGGAGAAGTCTCAGTCCGGGGCCTTTACGGTTATATCTGATCAGACACAGATCAGATCCTTTATGTTATTGAACTTGCTCTCTCCTATTCCCGACACGTTCATTATGTCCTCTACGGATCCGAAGGTATTGTCCTCCCTGTAGTTTATTATGGCTGAAGCAGTGGCTTCACCGATCCCGGGAAGGCTCATCAGTTCTTCCTTATCTGCTGTATTGATATTTACTTTCCCCTCTTCTTCTGGATCTCCTATTATCTGCACCGAGAATTCACCCGGAAGAGCCTCTTCTTCAGAAGGAATATAGATCGAGATATTGTCCGTAAGCACATATACAAGATCAATGCTCTCCCATGCCGCATCCTCCGACAGGCCTCCTGCCAGCTCCACCACATCATTTAAGATACTTCCCTTTTGGGTCTTATATACCCCGGGATCATTTACGTGACCACAGATATAGACCGATATCTCCGAAGGCTCCTCACATATAATGCTTTCAGAAGAATAAATGTCAGTCTGATCTGAAGGCTTATCTGTGAGCGCATCAAATCTGCCGTTCAGGAACAGCTTATAGACAAGACTAATTACAAGGGTAATAACAAATGCCGCCACATAGACCACATTACGTGTTTTTGTTTTCATGATCCGTCTCCTTTACAACAAGGATAAACCTTTGTAAATAGGAAAAGGACGACAATTAATTACAATCCGTTACAAACGGATACAATCTATAGTTTTTTTGAAATGTTAAAAGAACTCAGGAATGCTGCCGTCATATTGGACTACATAATAACCCTTAAGATCTTCGGAAAGAACGGATGATCCTTCCCTTACGTGGGCCGGAAGGCTATTGAAATCGTCTTTCTTTGAAACGATGATATAACTTCCTTCGTAGTCATAATCATATTTGAGCGTGTCGCCGATGTGAGTAGGAAAATCGTCACCTGTAAGTACAGTCTTGTAGACTTTAGTCAGATCCAGGACTCTTAAGTTCCTCCCGTCCACATAAACGGTCTTATCGCCGTAGAACAATACCACCTCAGGATCCTTTGAATCAAAGAATTCAGCCATTTCCATAAGGTCTTCATAGTTGTTCTTTTCGTTATAGATGAGTAAAAAGGAATAGGTATTTACCGCAAGAAGGCAGACTGCCATAGAGATAACGAGGAAACCCCTGCCCCACTTCTCATAAAGAACGTCATCAAGAAACAGTCCAAGGCAGATCACTGTTATTAGGAATGCGACTATCAGATATCTGTAGGAGAAATTATCGTCTCCCCATCTCGTATCACATATGGTAAAGAGGATAAGGTTTCCCCAGAATACGGACAGGATGATCTGGTGTTCCGGCTTTTCATTCCTCTTCTTTTTTGTCACGAAACCTCCGGCTACAATAAGAAGTACCGTTAACACAAAATATAAGGAGACACAGACTCCGCCTGCGGAAAGGATATTCATCCTGGCAGTCGTCATCCCCCCCACGATCCTGAAAAATGCCACGATCATCGTTCCGATATTACCCCAGAACCTGAAAGTATTTATTATCCTCATGGAGGAATCAATAGTGGAGTTGCCCAGTACGTAAGTCATTATGATCTGGCCGGCCACACAGATAAGGGCAAAACCTGTAAGGATCCGGAAAGCCTTATCTTTCACCAGTTCCTTGAGTTTCTTATCACACATGAAGATATATGCCCTGTAGATGATAAGGGGGACTACTGCCGTCGAAAAAAGCCAGAAACCGCTTGATATACTTGTCCAGAAAAGAAGAAAAGCTGTGATTATCCCAAGGATAAAGACCCTCTTTCCTCTTGCCAGATCAATCATCATGATCATGATAAGGAGGGCTATTATCGTCTTAAGTACATAAGCTCCGTTCTGAACGAACATAACGCTTCCGTAATCCAGGTTATTGTAATTACTGAATACAGGAACAAGATGAAGTCCCATGGCGATATTAAGGCAGATCAGCCTGGACTCTGAGGACATATCAAATCTCTTAAGGAGCATCATGAAAACGATACCGAATAACGCCGCGAATACTATGTTGGATAATCCGTATGAGATAAAG
>JAGAFH010000055.1 GCA_017612755.1 Clostridiales bacterium | reverse complement strand
TCGTGTACAGCCTCTACAACTATCTCATCCTAGATACCAGCGAGAGTTACAAGCTCAGCCTCTCCAACTACGCCGTGAGCTTTAGCGTACTCAACTACCTGCTTTGTGAGAGCGATGTTCTCCTCGAAAGACTTGGAAGAAGCGTCGATCATGACGGATGTGAAACCACCGTCGATGCAGGACTTACAAAGCTCGAATGTATCACCGTGGTCAAGGTGAAGAGCGATCGGGATCAGAGGATTCTCCTCAACAGCAGCCTCAACGAGCTTTACAAGATATGTGTGGTTAGCATAAGCACTAGCTCCCTTGGAAACCTGAAGGATAACGGGAGAATTAAGCTCTCCTGCTGCCTCTGTGATTCCCTGAACGATCTCCATGTTGTTTACGTTGAAAGCACCGATAGCGTATCCGCCGTCATAAGCCTTCTTAAACATTTCTGTGGTTGTTACCAATGCCATGGCTAAAATCTCCTTTATACAATTAATTACGATAATAAAATTCGCACAAATAGATAATACATTTTCCGGTTGTTAAATTCAATAATGCCAAGAGGCAAAAAAGGCGTATGAAAAGGTTCTACCCCTCTCATATGCCTTCAATGATTTTCATTTGTATTTTCGATCAGACGAAATGAATAATGACGGCTGTAATGACGGCGATCACCACATCGACAGGCAGTATCATCCAGGGATGGGCCTTAAAGAAAGGTACATGGACCAGGATTATGCCCAGCAGGACCAGCGCTGCAGGAAGTATCAGCATCAGAAGTGATACGATCATGGAGCAGGTCAGCATAAAGAGCACAAAAAAGCCTATAAACAGCATGATCATCGTAAAAAGGGCTGCCCTGATGAATTTTGAACTGTAATCGATCATTTATGACACCTCCCCTGCAAATTCGGCTGTAGATTCAATGACCTTGTCATTAACCCAGAAATCGTTATGTCCGATACCTGATATGGTCATGAAATCAGAAGACCCTCCTGCAGAAGCAAACAGAGCCCTGCTGCTCTCATAAGGAATGACCTCATCCGTGTCGGAAGCCATTATCAATATGGGGCACTCCACATCCTTTATATACTTTTCGGAATTCATCTTATAAAGCACAAGAAGCTTCATGGGCCCGTGGAAAACATCCATAACGTTATTGTAAACATCGTAGGAATTGGCATAAGGAGCCCAGAGCACAAGACCGTCTGCATCTTTCTGGGATGCGCAGTATGTGGCAGGTCCGGTCCCGATGGAATAACCAAAACATATGATAGACGAGGTGGTAGACCAGGAATCCACCTCATCAAATACGTCAAGGGCCATCTGCCTTAAACTGTCACCCGTGGGCTCACCTGCACTGGTGCCGTAACCCGGGTAATCGAAATATACAAAATCATAATCAGAACACAAAGGAGCATATAATTCAGGCTCATCAAACATAAACAGTTCTGCTGTACGGGATGAGTTCATACCGTTTCCTGCAAAGAAAAGGATGACCGGCCTCTTATCATCTTCCCTTAAATTTCTGGCGCATATCCTCCATCCTGTCAGATCTCCGCAGCTTATCTGCTCCACAGTATTATCCTTTGCTGCCGCCAGTTCAACCATCTCATCATATGCATCTTCGTCATGATTCTTCGGGAAGAGCATCATAGGTGCGATCACCATGATGACAGACGAGAATATGATGAGTACTCCCAGAACAGATAAGCCCGCTATTACGCCTGCTTTTATCTTTTTTGACTTGGAATCAAGGGCGATCAGCAATACCAGAAGAAAGGCTCCGAGAACGACTGCCGCGATCAGGAGCACCAGAAGTATAGTATGAAATTCCTTAACAAGGATACAGAGAGTGATCCCGTATACGATAACTGCCGTAAGAGCCGTAACCAGCGAAAACAACAGTTTTTTACCAAATGACATATCTTCCATTTTCTATTCCTCCCACCTAATGATTATAACATTAAGACCCATTGCGTGATAAAATACATTTTATGAATGAGATATACGAAAGAACCGCCCTGATGCTGGGCGAAGAAGCTGTATCCAAGCTTAATAACTCGAGAGTTGCCGTCTTCGGATTAGGCGGCGTAGGAGGTCATGCTGTTGACGCCCTTGCAAGAGCCGGGATCGGAACATTAGACCTTATAGATAACGATAAGGTGGATCCCACCAATATAAACAGACAGTTAATAGCTCTTCAGAGCACTGTCGGTAAGTATAAGACAGAGGCTTTCGCCGAAAGGATCAAAGATATCGATCCGGATATAAAGGTTAATATCCATACCACCTTCTTCCTTCCTGAGAATTCTTCAGACTTCGACTTCTCCCAATACGACTATGTTATTGATGCAATAGATACTATCGCCGCCAAAGTGGAACTGGCCAGGCTCTGCGAACTGGCCGGAACAAAGCTCATCAGCTCCATGGGAGCCGGCAACAAACTCGATCCCACACGCTTCGAAGTTTCAGACATCTATAAGACTGAGGTCTGCCCTGTTGCCAAAGCAATGAGAAAAAGGCTTAAAGATCTTGGAATAAAGAAGCTCAAAGTAGTCTATTCCAAAGAGCCGCCCATCAAGAACGGCAGGACTCCCGGCTCCGTCTCCTTCGTTCCCTCAGTCGTGGGCCTGATCCTTGCCGGAGAAGTCATCAAAGACCTGATATCCTGATCCGATTTCCCTCAAATTTCCCTTTTAAGGTGCTAACAGGGAAAAATCAGGGAAATTGGGCCTGATTTCCCTATAATTTCCCTTTTGATGGTTCTGTAGGGAAATTTCAGGGAATTCACCAAATATAAAAGCCGGCCCCAAGAAAGACCGGCTTTTTTTGAATCTGAAAAAGAATATTACTCTTCGATAGCCTTCTTTACGATATCGTCAACATCGCCTTCAGAAGTCTCAGCCTTATCGACAGACTCCTTCTTGGGAGGCTGGTTGGGCTTGATAGCATCCTCACTGTTTCTTGCACCGTAAGCATCTGCGATAGCAAATGTCTCTTCCTTAAGCTGGAAGAAGTCATCCCTGGAAGCAAGATCCTTCGTAGATGTCTGGAAGCATGCCTCATCAAAAACATTGTCGAGAACGAGGTAGAATGTCTTCTCTCCGCTGTTATTGGCATTCTCAAGAAGCTCCTCTGCCTTGTCAGGCTCGCCGTCTCTTGCATCGAAAGAATCGAAAGGAATAGAGATCAGGCTGAATCTGTATCTGAGGATGACCTTCTTCTCATTGTAATCTACTGCTACACGGTATTTAGCAATGAGGAATGTCTGGATAAATACGAGAAGAGATACGATGAAAGCTGCTACTGCAATACATCCGATAAGTACCTGACGGTTCTCGTTGACAAAGAATAAAACAGCAAGTACGGCGAAGACCGCCATAAGGATCACTGTTACTATCCTTCTTACTGAGATCTGCTTGCTGTTGGCAGCATAGCAGTGTACGCCCTCCTGGGGCAGCGCTGCAACCTTTGCAGCATCTTCAAGTCCTGTTGCCATAATTAAAACCTCCCTTAAATGTTTGACAATATCTTAATTCTCTCGTCAAGGCTGGAGTACATTTCCTTATACTTAGCCTGTTTTTCTCTCTCGGCGTTGATGACATTCTCCGGAGCTCTTGAAACGAAGTTCTCGTTAGAGAGTTTGCCCTCTACCCTCTTAAGTTCGCCTTCAAGTTTCTCTTTCTCCTTGGAAAGTCTCTCAAGTTCCTTACTTATGTCGATAAGATCTTCAAGAGGCATGTAGATCTCTCCGCCTGCAAACATTGCTGCAACTGCAGTTGCGGGGATACCTTCCTTCGTCTTCTGTGTATCCAGGGAGCTTACTGATGCAAGCCTTACCAGGAAAGGAAGACCGTCCTTAAATATCTTAGCGACTGAATCGTCGGGAGAAACAAGTATAACGTGAGCTTTTCTGGAAGGTACGACTCCCATCTCAGCTCTGATATTACGGATAGATCTGATAGCCGACATAAGTGTGGTCATCATCTTCTCATCTTCAGGGAATGAAGGAACAGATGATGCATCAGGCCAGTCAGAGATCATGATTGAATCCGTCTTTCTGTCGATAAAGAGATTGTCGTATACTTCCTCAGTTACGAAAGGCATGAAGGGATGCAGGAGCTGCATGGAAACGCCGAGTACATAATTGAGAAGGTACTGGGCCTCAAGCCTTGTCTCACACTCCGTATCGAAAAGACGGCTCTTTGCGATCTCGATATACCAGTCACAGTAGCTCTCCCACAGGAAATCAACGATCTTGGAAAGCGCTACGCCGTAATCATAATTATCAAAGTTGGCAGTTACTTCAGAGATAAGCCTGTTAAGACCTGTAAGGATCCACTTGTCCTCAAGGGTGAACTTGCTCTCATCAACCTTGCTGAAATCGATATCGTCCTCACAGTTCATGATTACGAATCTCATGGCATTCCAGATCTTGTTGGAGAAGTTTCTTCCCATCTCGATCTTATCTTCCTGGAATCTCTGGTCGTTTCCGGGAGCATTACCCGTAACAAGAGCAAATCTCAATGCATCAGCACCGAACTTCTCTATGATCTCCAGAGGATCGATACCGTTTCCTAAGGACTTACTCATCTTTCTGCCCTGGGAATCCCTTACGAGACCGTGGATAAGTACATCCTTGAAAGGGATCTCGTTCATGTGGGCACAACCTGCGACCATCATCCTGGATACCCAGAAAGTGATGATGTCATAACCTGTTACGAGTGTATCAGTAGGATAGAACTTCTTAAGATCAGCAGTGTCCTCAGGCCATCCCAGAGTGGAGAAAGGCCACAGAGCAGATGAGAACCAGGTATCGAGAGTATCGGGATCCTGGCGCATGGGCTTGCCGCACTTGGGGCAGACTGCGGACTCATCCTTGGTAACTACGAGCTCACCGCAGTCATCGCAGTAGAATGCCGGGATCCTGTGACCC
>JAGAFH010000054.1 GCA_017612755.1 Clostridiales bacterium | reverse complement strand
ATATCGAGAGCATCAGGGAAAAGAGTTCCATGAGACAGGTGGTCAATACCCTGAAAGATCTTGAGAAAAAGGCTTCCTCCGGAACAAATGACGTAAATGACATTATCGACCTGGCCGTCAGCAGGCTCACCCCCATCAGGGAGAATAATGACGGTGTAGGCTTTGAGGGGCTTAATGCCATCCTCAAGAGAAATATCAATGAGATCCATGCGATCTCCAGCGGCAAGGAGAAGGTGAATTCGGTGAAGACCGGTTTCAGGGGACTTGATGCCATGCTGGGGGGATTCCGCCCCGGTACCCTTAATATCATCGCCGCCAGACCCGGTATGGGAAAGACGGCACTGGTCATCAATATCGCTACTAACGTTGCCGTTCACAGAAACTACAACGTAAACATATTCTCTCTGGAGATGAGTAAGTCCGAGATCGGAAACAGGATCCTGGCTTCCAGGGCCAGTACTACGGCCAAGGAACTTCAGAGGGCAAAGATCTCTCCTGAGAAGGAACAGGAACTTGCCAAGGTCTTCGGTGAACTGTCAGGACTTCCCATCTATATCGATGACAACTCTGACGTAAGCCCCGTTACCATGCTTTCCAAGTGTAAGGATCTTAAGGCCAAGGGCATGCTGGGACTTGTTATCGTGGATTATCTCCAGCTCATGACAATGCCCGGTAGGGCCAATTCCTCAAGACAGCAGGAGATCTCCGATATCTCCAGATCCCTCAAGGTACTGGCCAAGGATATGGGAGTGCCTGTTATCGCTCTTTCGCAGCTTTCCAGAGGATCAGAGAAGAGAGACGATCACACGCCTATGCTCTCTGACCTTCGTGATTCCGGTGCTATCGAGCAGGATGCCGACTCCGTTATCTTTATCGACAGAGCCGACTATTATAAGAAAGATGAGGTCCCCGAGATCCAGGATGCCAAGCTTATCGTGGCCAAGAACAGGCACGGTGAGACAGGTAAGGTCCATGTTAAGTGGTGGGGCGCCAAGACCCTCTTCTTTGAGGAGAACAGAAAGTACGATCCTGTTGATCCCACGACTACGGGACAGCAGTCTTCCTATACCAGAACGACTTCCTCTGAGGCCTCTGCCTCTGATTATAATTTCGAGGACGAAGAGCCTCCTTTTGCACCGGTCTCCGATGAAGACGTGCCCGTCAATGAGGAGAATGAGGACTTTTTCGCTGACAGCAACGATTCCTTCCCGGACGGGTTCTGATCCATGAAAGACCAACTTTCCATCGAAGCTGAGAAGGTCCTGGAGTTTTCACGTAAAAATACTCTTTTTGACTGTGAAAAGATCCTTGTGGGACTTTCCGGAGGTCCGGATTCCACAGCTCTCTTATCTATCCTCTATGAACTTAAGACAAAGGGATACCTTAATGCTTCCCTGTTTGCCCTTCATGTGAACCATATGCTCAGGGGAGAAGATGCCGACAGGGATGAAGAACTTTCAAGAGCCTTTTGCCTTGAAAGGGACATCCCCTTTGTAAGTATCTCCCGTGATGTAAAGACCATATCCAAAGAGATGGGCAGGTCTGAAGAAGAGACGGGAAGGATCCTCCGCTACAGAGCCTTCAGGGAATTCGCAAAAAAAGAGGGCGGGAATATGAGGATCTCTGTGGCCCATCACAGGGACGATCTGGCAGAGACCATGATGATGAACCTCTTCAGGGGCTGCGCCTTAGAAGGCCTTGTTTCCCCGAGACCTCTGTCGGGAGATATCATCAGGCCTCTTCTGTGCCTTTCAAAAAAAGAGATACTCGGTTACCTGGAAAGAAATAATACCGGATATGCAGAGGATATCACCAACAGCATGTCAGACTGTACCAGGAATATCTGGAGAAATGATGTGCTGCCTGCTATAGGGAAGGTCTCCGTCAAGGATCCTTCGGAAGCATTAAACGATACATATGAACTTCTTAAGGACGATCTGGATCTTGTCGAGCAGATCGTTGAAGAAGCCTATGACCCCCTTTCTTTCGGCAGTATAAGATGCCTGACGGCAGCTGATGTGGCAGATGCCCCCAAGGCTGTAGGTTCAAGACTCATAAGAAGGCTTTGGCTCGATACCTTCGGTGATCTGGTGGATTTTACTTCCGTACATACGAATAAGGTGGCTGAGCTTTGCTCACAGGCTCCGGCGGGGACAGTCACATGTGATCTTCCTTTCGGAAGGATCGCCTTTGTGACTGCAGGGATGGTCGGTTTTTCCACCAGGGAGGATCTGGCCTCTGCGGCTGAAGCGATCGCAAAGGGCATGGGATATATCACTTCCCGGGAGAAGATATCACTTATCCTTCCGGAGCAGGGAACAGTCCCGGTCCCCGGTTCCTCTTATATATTAAAAATAGAGATTATTGAGAATAACGAGTCTTTAGAGTATAATAATATGTCGTGGTTTTTCCCGTTCGCGGGCGACGATCATTCCGCACCGGTTGTTCTGGAGAACAACAGACCGGAGCTGTCTTTCAGGAGAGCAGGGTCATCCGGGAGCAGAAAGATCAGAAAGCTCTTTATGGACAGGAAGATCCCGGCAGATGCCAGGGACAGCATATTGTTTCTGACCAAAGGCGATGAGGTGCTCTGGATACCGGGCATCGGTCACGCTAAAGGGTTTACCGATGAGGTGTCCCACGAAGCGTGGATCAGGTCGCTGACGGCAGATGAGATGCCGGACAGGCTGAAAAAGATATCTTTTGTTATCGGAGAGGAAAAGGGCTAATATGGATACTTCAGAAATCTTGATCTCACAGGAAGAGATCTCCGGAATGGTTAAGAGAGTCGCATCTGAGATAAATAATGATTACTGTGGCGTTGAAGAGCTTGTAGTCGTTCCTATCCTCACAGGCGCATTCATATTTGCTTCCGATCTTGTAAGAGAACTTAAGATGCCTGTCAACATTGATTTCATGCAGGTATCAAGCTATGTGGGAGAGAATTCCACCGGCGTCCTCAAGATCAAGAAAGATATCACTGTCGACATCAGGGGCTAGGATGTCCTGATCGTGGAAGATATCATCGATACCGGAAGGACACTTAAGCTCCTGAAGGAGATGCTGGCCAAGAAAGAACCTAAGAGCCTTAAGATCTGCACGGCTTTTGACAAGCCTGACAGAAGGCTCAATGATCTTGTGCCGGATTATAACGGTATAGTCATCCCCGACAAGTTCATCGTCGGTTACGGGCTTGACTATAACGGCCAATTCAGAAATTACAAAGATATACGTATAGTGAGGTAACATGGAAAACAAGAATGAAAACAGGGGTGGAAACAGCAGAAAGCCCAGGATCAGTTCAGGTCTGATCTTTTACGGCGTACTTATCATTTCGCTTATTATCTGCTCGGTAATACTTTTCGGTGACAAGCCGGCTAAGGGTAACGAGTCCACACTTTCGGATGTTATCTATTACATCGAGAGCGACGATTATGATGTATCTACGGTAACTATCGACGGAACGAATGTAACAGTCGAATATCTGACATCAGATGGGGAGGAGCGTTCTATTTCCCAGACTATCCCCAAAGACTATGTGGATGATCTTGTTGAGAAACTTGATACAGCCAAAGAAGAGGGGAAGATCGATTCGTATAACTACACAGAGCCTTTTGACTGGGCAGCTGTGATCAATGTTCTTCTGACTATCGGAATGATAGTCGTAGTACTTGTCATCTTCCTGAACCTTAACAGACAGGCTAAGGACGGAAACGGAGTATTCTCCTTCGGTAACAACAAAGCCAAGCTCACAGATCCCAACAAGATGAAGGTCCGCTTCAGCGATGTGGCCGGATCTGTTGAGGAGAAGGAGGAACTCAGCGAGATAGTAGATTTCCTTAAGTCTCCCAAGAAGTTTACGGATCTTGGCGCCAAGGTCCCCAAGGGGGTCCTTCTCCACGGTGCTCCCGGTACAGGTAAGACACTTCTTGCCAGAGCAGTTGCCGGTGAGGCAGGCGTTCCTTTCTTCTATATCTCAGGTTCCGACTTTGTGGAGATGCTGGTCGGTGCCTGTGCTGCCAGGGTAAGAAGCCTTTTCGCTGATGCAAAGAAGGCTGCTCCCAGCGTAATCTTCATCGATGAGATCGATGCCGTCGGACGTAAGAGAGGCGCAGGTCTCGGAGGCGGCAACGACGAAAGAGAGCAGACACTTAACCAGATCCTCGTTGAGATGGACGGATTCGATATTCACACCAACGTTATAGTCATCGCGGCTACAAACCGTCCTGACGTACTTGACCCGGCTCTTTTAAGACCCGGAAGATTTGACCGTCAGGTCATGGTCAATGAGCCCGATGCCGATGAGAGAGAAGCTATCCTCAAGATCCACGCCAAGGGTAAGCCCTTCGAGGATAATGTGGATCTCAGAGAGATCGCTCTTTCCACATCAGGATTTACAGGTGCCGATCTTGAGAATGTCCTTAACGAAGCAGCTATCCTTGCTGCCAGGAGGAACAAGAAGAAGATCTCACCTCTTGAGATCTCCGATGCTACATTCAGAGTCCTTATGGGACCCGAGAAGACATCAAAGAAACTCAGCGAAAAGTCCAAGAGACTTTCTGCATATCATGAGTCCGGACACGCTGTTGTGCTCCGTGCCATAAGCGACTACCAGAAGGTAGACCGTGTTACCATCATCCCTTCCGGAAGAGCCGGCGGATTTACCGCATATAAGTTCAAGGAAGACATGGATATGGTTACCGAGCAGATGCTTATCGATTCCATAATGGTATCTCTCGGCGGACGTGCCGCAGAAGAACTCTTCCTGGGCGAGATCAGTACCGGAGCATCAGCAGACCTTCAGAACTGCCACCGTGTTGCTTCAAATATGGTTAAGCGTTTCGGTCTTTCTCCCAAGTTCAGGAATATGGTATTCGGAAACGAGAATGATGAGGTCTTCGTAGGCGCTTCCTTCGGCCAGGTCCAGAGCTACTCCGACGCAACGGCCTTTGAGATCGACAAGGAGATCCAGCGCATTATCGACGAGTGCTATGAGAAGACCAAGGATGTTCTCATGGAGCACAAGAATGTGGTGGAAGGCCTTGCTTCAAGGCTTATCGACGTATACAAGGTAGATGGTCCCGAATTCGAAGAGATCTTCGAAAAGGACGGAGACCTGACAGATATCATTGCCCGGGACAAGGCTTCTAAGGAAGAAGAAGCCGCAAAGGCTGAAGAAGCTTCAAAAGCAGAAGAAAAGCCTCAGGAGACAGCAGAAGAAAAGCCTGAAGAAACCCTTGAAACAACGGAAACTTCAGAAGCTTCATCTGAAACTCCCAAGGAGGATGTGCCGGAAGACGGTTCAGAAGAGGGGTCTGAAGACCAGGCCTGATAAAGGTGGCTTATATTGAGTAAGGAGCACGGACAGAAGATCTTAAGGAAGGATAATATCCCGTATCTTTTGTCATGGGTGCTCCTTATCTTTGCTTATACGCTGACCATATTCTTTATCTCCCGAAAGATCACTTGTTTTCTTGATGCGGACATGTCCAGTGAGCTTTTGCTCGCTAAGATCCTTTCCGGATCAAACGGGATCATCACCACCCGCTGGGATTACTCCTCCGAGATAAGGATCCTCTATATCCAGATAATCACCTCGTTTCTTTTCAGGTTCATAAAGAGCTGGCATACGGTAAGGGTGTTGTCGACAGCGATCCATATCGCCATTATGCTCTTTTCCTACTATTGCCTTTGCCGCTCCCTTAAGATAGAGAGGGCATTTCCCCTTACGGCATCGATCCTTGCTCTTCCGATCTCCTACGAGTATATAACTTACTATCTGATGGGAATGTATTATCTTCCCTTCATAACCGTAATGTTCTTTTTCCTGGCCCTGTTTTTCGACTACTGCGGCAGGGATGGGAAGAGAGACAAAAAGAAGACCGCCGGAGAGATCACGGCCTATGTTATAGCCTTCCTTTCCGGACTCGGAGGATACAGGATGATACTCCTGTTTTTCTTTCCTCTCTTTTTGATCCTGTTTTTCCCTGTCATGAGGGATCTTCTCAAGGGCGGCGAGGACAAAGGACATCTCAGGAGGTTCAGGTTTGGAGTCATCTTCTTTATTTCCGTTTTATGCGGTTTGATCCTGTATGTATTTGTCCTGTCGAAGGTATTTACCGTCCAGCAGTTCGACCACTTCTTTTTCATGCCCTTTGACAGTTCAGTCCTTGATTTTAACATCAATGCTTTTATCGATAATCTGGGCTATACTACCGGACCTCTTATGTTCTCCGGAATAATGAAGAATATCGGTTTCGGGGCAGTTATTTGTCTTGCGGCTTTTTCTCTTTTCAATATACCGAAGAAGGAAGAGCGGGAGGAAAGCAGGATACTTACTTATCTCTTTATCTGTTCCGTATGCCTTTTCACGCTGGTACAGCTTTTTATCGTGAGGGATACGGTGGAGAGATATATATCCCCTGTGGTCATCCTTCTGGTTCCTGTCTGTACTAACAATATCTGTAAAGCGGAATATAAGAGAAAGAGGATCATTGCCGCAGCAAGCGTCGTCCTGGTCTTCCTAAAGCTGGCAGGTGAAGTTACCTTCTATAGGGACTACAAGGATCTGGATTTTACCGGACCTTACAGAGAGGTAGCCCTTTACCTTCAGGAAAACGACATAGGGTACGGTTATTCCACTTTCTGGAATGGAAATATCATTACCGAACTGACAGACGGCGAAGTGGAGATGTATCACTGGGAATCACCTGAAAGTATGGATGTTTCAGATCCTTCCAGTCTGAGGGACTGGCTTCAGGAGAAGTCCCATCTGGAAGCCTTCCCGGAGGGGAAGATCGCTGTTATCCTGGGAGAGGAAGAGCTTCCTTTTACAAGTCTCGCCCACGCTCTGGAGCAGAAGGAGCCGGATCTTGTTTCCGATTACCTTTATGTTTATGTATTTGAAAGTAACGATGCTCTGGTCAACTCTTCGGCGGAATATGATCTGGATTATTTCTATGACGGGACTTACCTTGTGGACGGATATGATGAGGATGGGGTCCGCTACCTTTATGAGCAGGGATATTCCTATGGTCCCATGATCGACCTTCCCGGAGGATCGTACCGCCTCACCATCACAGGCGACGGACTTGATGACATATCCTTTATGCCTACGGCAGGGAAGGGAGCTTATGTCAGTGATGCCATGGAAGTATCAAGGGACAATAACACGGCAGTATATGAATTCTGTTTTGAATACTATAGTGATGATGTGGAATTCGTCATCATAAACGAAGGGAACGGAACAGTCAGGCTGGACAGTGTGGCTCTTGTAAAGACCGCCTGATAAGAAAGATCAGTATCCTGCCAGGAAGGCTTTTGTCCTCTCGTTCTTAGGAGAGGTAATAAGGTCGTAGGCATTTCCTTCTTCGATAATGACTCCCCCGTCCATGAAGATTATCCTGTCGGCCACATCCCTTGCAAAACTCATCTCGTGGGTAACTATGACCATTGTCATCTTTTCCTCGGCCAGTTCCCTTATAACCTTAAGTACTCCTGCAGTAAGCTCCGGGTCCAGGGCGGAAGTAGGCTCGTCGAAAAAGAGTATCTCAGGATTTGTGGCAAGGGCTCTTGCAATGGAGACCCTCTGCTGCTGGCCGCCTGAGAGATTACAGGGATATTCATCTGCCTTGTCAGACATACCCATCTTCAAAAGAAGATCGTCGCAGATCTTATCGGCTTCTTCCTTTGTCTTTTTATGGACATGGATAAGGGCTTCCGTGATATTTCTTCTTACGGAGAAATGAGGGAAGAGGTTAAAGTTCTGAAATACCAGGCCGAACCGATTTCTTATGTCCTGTAAGGTCTTCTTGTCCGGATGGGATGAGAAGGTAACACCGCCTATGGAGATCTCACCCTTGTCTATCGTCTCAAGGGTGGTGGCGCACCTAAGGAGTGTGGATTTTCCGCCTCCGGAGGGGCCTATCACCGCAACGACTTCTCCTTCAGCCACGTTAAGGGATATGCCGTTTAAGACATTCAGATCGCCGAAGGATTTATAGATATCTTTTATCTCAAGAACGTTCATGTGATCTCTCCCTTTATGAGTAATAGGACATCTTTTTCTCTGCGTGGTTCGATATATATTCGATTAGCGCATTCATCAGATAATAGAAAAGGCCTGCTGCGAGAAAGGGCATAACCGAGACCTGTTTTGAAGCCTGTTCCGATGCTTTTGTAAAGAGTTCGGTTATGGCAAGTACCTGGGCAAGAGAAGTGTCCTTGACAAGGGTTATGGTCTCGTTCGTTGCGGCCGGAAGTACTCTCTTTATTACCTGGGGAAGTATTATCCTGAAGTAGGTCTGGGCCTTCGTAAAGCCCAGTACCTGGGCAGCTTCATACTGGCCCTTGGGCATGGACTGGATACCGCCTCTGAATATCTCAGCGAAATAAGCTGCATAGTTTATGGAAAAGCCGATGACAGCAGCGATAAATCTGAACTTGAAAGGACCTATCTCGATATCACCGGTCTTGATGCCGAAGATATAGTAGGGACCGAAGAATACAAGAAGGAGCTGGAGCATCAGGGGAGTACCTCTCATGATGGAGATATATGCCCTTACGAGGGAACTGACGATGATGTTCTTTGACATCCTGCCCTTTGCTGCCAGAAGTCCCAGGGGTATGGAAAAGATCATGGTAAAGAAGAATATCCCGATGGTAAAACGGAATCCTTCCCATAACTGTGATGCTGTCGTGATGATAAGATCCATACTTCTCTCCTGTGATCATCTAAAAAGGTGGCACGGATCTTTGTGAACCGTGCCACCCGTTGATTATACCACTTGGTACAGCTGATTTGAATTACTTTCCGATGAGGGTAACGTCATCACCGAACCACTTGTTGGAGATATCTGCCATTGTTCCGTCAGCAGCCATCTCCTCGAGAGTAGCCTGGACCTCATCCCTGAGTTCTTCGTTTCCGAGAAGGAATCCTACGCCGTACTCCTCGGAAGCAACAGCCTCATCAAGAACAGTGAAGTCCTTGCCGGATGTCTGGATCTCATATCTTGCTACGATCTCGTCCATAACGATAGCATCAACGGAACCGGACTCCAGCTCCATCATAGCGTTAAGATATGTGTCTACCTGGATAAGCTCACCGAAAGTATCTGTGAGAGCCGTATTCTCCTCAAGAGCTGCAAGTCCTGAAGAATCCTTCTGGACAACGACTGTAAGTCCTGCCAGATCGTCCAGGGTGGAGATGCCGGAATCGCTTCTTACGACTACCACCTGATCGTTTTCCATGTAAGCCTCGGTCCAGGTGTACTGGTCCTCACGGCCGCTGATGGTAAATCCGTTCCAGATGCAGTCGATGTTTCCTGATGCCAGCTCCTGGTCCTTGGAGTCCCAGGCGATAGGCTGTGCAACAAACTCCTTGCCCATCCTCTTGGCGGCTTCCTCAGCCAGCTCAAGATCGAAACCGGTGTAGGATCCATCATCTGCAACAAATCCCATGGGAGGGAATTCAGAGTCGAATCCAACTACAAACTTGTCTGATCCCTTGTCACCGGAGCAGCCTGCAAGGGGCAGGGCCAGCATTACAGTGCAAAGGACAGCTGAAATGATCTTCTTCATAACAATAATTCTCCTTGCTTCATTTGCTTTAAGCGCCTTAAATTATACTTTTGCCCTCTGCTTAAGTAAAGCGGACACTTTGCACATACCCCGTCCTTACCTTATAATCTTTGTCAGACAGAAGATACGGAGGAAAAGACATGTACTGCGTTAAGAAGATCACCGAAGATATTACCTGGATCGGATCGTCCGACAGAAAGCTTCCCTTCTTTGAAGGAGTCTACCCTGCAAGGGAAGGAGTTTCCTATAATTCATATTTCGTGGACGACAGTAAGACGGTGGTCATCGACACTGTGGATAAGAGCGTGTCCGGTATGTTTTTCGAGAACCTTAAGTACATGCTGAAGGGAAGACCTCTCGACTATGTGATCGTAACCCATATGGAGCCCGATCATTCCGCCACCCTTGGTGAACTGGTCCTCAGATATCCCGAAGTAAAGGTCGTCTGTAACCAGAAGACCGTCAACATGATAAAGCAGTTTTTCGATTTTGATATAGAGGAGAGAGCTGTCCTTATGAACGAGAACGATAAGTTCAGTTCCGGAAGCCATGAGTTCACTTTTATTAATGCTCCCATGGTCCACTGGCCCGAGGTCATGATGGCATATGACAGCACTGATAAGATCCTCTTTTCCGCTGATGCCTTCGGCTCCTTCGGCGCTATTGACGGAAGCATCTTTGCCGATTCCGTTGACTATGAGAAAGACTACCTGGACGAAGCCAGAAGATACTACACGAATATCGTGGGCAAGTACGGGGCCCAGGTACAGATGGCTTTGAAGAAAGCATCATCTCTTGATATCTCCATGATCTGCCCCCTGCACGGTCTTGTATGGCGTAAGGACCTTGATAAGATCCTTACCTCTTACGACAAGTGGAGCAGATACGAAGCAGAGGAAAAGGGCGTAGCTGTCCTTATGGGATCCATCTACGGCAACAGTTCCGCAGCAGCTGACATCATCGCGGGAAAGATCGCCGAAAAGGGGCTTCCCGTAAAGATCCTGGATATGAGCGTCAGGCATTTTTCCGAGGCGGTATCCCTCGCATTTAAGTACGACAGGATAGTATTTGTAAGCCCCACCACCGACGGTGAGATATTTGAGCCCATGGCTGAGACTGTAAAGGCCATCGCATCAAGAAACCTTCAGAACAGGAAGATCGCCATCGTGGAGAACGGTACCTGGGCACCGGTGTCCGGAAAGAACATCAGGGAGATGCTCTCGGGGCTTAAGAATACCGAGATCGTCGAAAATACCATCTCCATCAGATCCTCCCTCAAGGAAGACGCCGAAACGCTTGCAGACAGCCTTGTTTCGGCAATTTGCGATTGACAACGGGCCTTTGTCGTGATTTAATCATCTATACAGGCGTTGATGGGAAAAAAGATACATCTATGCGCGTCCAGAGAGTCGGCGGTTGCTGTGAGCCGATCGTAGCAGATGTAATGATAAGTCGTCCCGGAGCCACATGCTTGAAAGCATATGCCGGTAAAGCAGGTCGGGTTCTCCCGTTACAGAGAAGCGTGTTTATCTGACATGCGTGAGAGGACTTCATATGAAGTCAAGAAGAGTGGTACCGCGGAAATTGTTTTCGTCTCTTTCACATAGGAATAGTATTCCGGTGTGAGGAGGCTTTTTTATTGCTCTTTATACCGGGTATGGAAACGGAGGTAAGACTATGAAATTAAGCGGAGCAGAGATCGTTGTTGAGACTCTGATCGAGCAGAATATCAAGACCATCTTCGGTTATCCCGGAGCAACGGTCATCGATATCTACGATCAGCTTCTTAAGAAGAGCGACAGGATCGAGCATATCCTGACAGCTCACGAGCAGGGCGCGGCACATGCAGCCGACGGCTATGCAAGGGCAACGGGTGAAGTCGGAGTCGTACTGGCAACTTCAGGCCCCGGTGCAACAAATCTCGTTACCGGCATCGCTACTGCGCATCTTGATTCAGTCCCGCTCCTGGCCATAACGGGGAACGTAGCTACGGACATGATCGGATCGGATGCCTTCCAGGAGATCGACATCACCGGTGTGACACTTCCCATAACAAAGCACAATTTCCTCGTTCATAATGTCGGGGATCTGGCAGATACCATAAGAGAGGCCATAAGGATCGCCAAGTCAGGCCGTCCGGGTCCCGTTCTCGTAGATATCCCCAAGGATATCCAGAAGCAGCTCTGCGAGTTCAATAATGAAGCTCTCATCGAAAAGGGAAAGAACCCTTCCGCAAAGGATGAGGATGTTAAGAAAGCTGCGGAGATGATCGCAGAAGCATCAAGACCTTATATCTATTTCGGAGGCGGCGCAGTAAGGGCAGGCGCAGGTGAACTTATCACTGAACTGGCTGACAAGATCGATGCAGTTATCGGATGCTCCATGATGGGACTTTCGGAACTTCCCACAGCCCAGGAGAGATTTCTCGGCATGCAGGGAATGCACGGCCACTATGCTTCTTCCAAGGCTATGGCCAAGTCAGACCTTATCATCGGTGTCGGCGTAAGATTCTCCGACCGAGCTACAGGTAATATCGACAGATTCTCCGCAGGCGCAAGAAAGATCCAGATCGACATTGACCAGGCCGAGCTTGGAAAGAACGTTGAGATCGACCTGGGCGCGGCATGTGATATCTGTGATTTCTTAAGAAAGCTCATCGATACAGTTGAGACTAAGAAGAACCCCAACTGGATGATAAAGATCGAGAAACTGAAGGCCCAGGAAGCTGAGCAGGAGATCCCTGACTTCCTTCCCGAGAAAGCCATCAAAGCTGTAAGCAACATGATCTCGGAAGATACGGAGATCGTTACCGACGTCGGACAGCATCAGATGTGGGTTGCCCAGTACTTTGAGTTCAGGAAGAAGAGATCCTGGATTTCCTCAGGCGGTCTCGGAACCATGGGATTCGGTATGGGAGCATCTATCGGAGCATCCTACGGAAGCGGCAAGAGATCGGTCCTCTTTACGGGCGACGGATCCTTCGGCATGAACCTTACGGAACTTGCCACAGCCGTTACCTATAACGTTCCCCTTACCATCATCGTCTTCAATAACGGAGTTCTTGGAATGGTACGCCAGTTCCAGACACTGTTCTATGACAGGAACTATTCCAATACTACCCTCAACAGGAGGACTGACTTCGTTAAGCTGGCAGAATCTTTCGGAGCCAGGGGCTTTAAGGCAACAAACGAAGAAGAGTTCAAGAAGGCATTCGAAGAGGCTTATAACTGTGAAGGACCTGCCCTTATCGATCTTTCCATCGACAAGGATTCAGTGGTACTTCCCATGATGAGACCCGGCGGAACATTCGACAAGCTTATCCTTGGAGAGGAGGACTGATCACATGAGCAAGAGCAATTTCGTTATAGCAGTTTATGTTGAGAATAAGTACGGTGTCCTGACCAGGGTAACCAGCATGTTCACCAGGAGAGGATTCAATATCGATTCCCTTACAGTGGGGGAGACGGAGAATCCCGATTATTCAAGAATAACTATCTCCCTGTCCGGAACAAATTCTGACAGGATGCAACTTCTAAGCCAGCTCAAAAAGCTGTATAATGTCAGGAAGGTCGAAGTGATCTCTGCCGAGTCCGGCATCAAGCGTGAGCTTCTCCTGATCAAGATCAGGACTACTACTGAGACAAGAGCCGAGATCAGGGACGTTATCGATATCTTCAGGGCGAAGATCATCGATTACTCCACTGAGGCCATGTGCATCGAGATAACCGGAGACACCAATAAGGTCGATGCTTTTATCGACAATATGAAGCCTTTCGGTATAATTGAGATGTGCCGCACGGGTATAGTTGCACTGGAGCGCGGTCCCCAGAGCATGCTCGAGAAATAATAAAGGATCTAATTTTTGGAGGTAAATAAAAATGGAAAACAGGATCTTCTATGAGAAGGATTGTGATCTTTCCAAGCTTGACGGAAAGACAGTTGCCATCATCGGTTACGGTTCGCAGGGACATGCTCATGCACTGAACCTCAAGGATTCGGGCGTAAACGTAGTCGTTGGTCTTTATGAGGGCTCGAAGAGCAAGGCAAAGGCTGAGAGTCAGGGACTTGAGGTCCTTTCCGTTGAGGAAGCTACAAAGGCTGCTGACATCATCATGATCCTCATTCCTGATGAGAAGCAGGCTGCTATGTACAAGAATTCCATCGAGCCTAACCTCACAGCAGGCAAGACATTGGCATTCGCACACGGCTTCAATATCCACT
>JAGAFH010000053.1 GCA_017612755.1 Clostridiales bacterium | reverse complement strand
ACTTCCATTCAATTGTTAGGTTTTCTGAAGATCCGACTTTTGTTCTTCCTGACTGACCTTGCGGCACATTTGCATCAAAAATTCTGTTTTTGTGATGCAATCTTGCCGATTCACATGAAATGCATCAAAAAATGGGGTTTTGTGATGAAGATGTGCGGATGGTATAATTAGCTTGGTATGGGAGATAAGTGAGGATCTTTTATGTTTAGAAAAATAGTTGCTCTACTTGTTTCTTTGTCGGTGCTTGTGCCTTTTTGCTCCTGCTCTTCCGGGGCGCAGTCTGATGATGTAGTGGAAGCGGCGGAAGTTTTTGCAATGGCGATGCTTTCCAGAGATGCGGATAAACTTCCGGAGCTGATTACAGAGAATAACAGCGGGGCTTTTGAAGACTTTGAGGATCTGTTCGATGATTCACTTTATTCCCATGAACAGAATAGATTTATCGAGGCTGTGGCTGATACCATCACTTATGAGGTAGATGCATCTTCCGTTGTGATCTCCAAGAATACGGCTTCTGTAAATGTAGTATTTACTATGGTTGATTATGAGGCAGCTCTTGCGGGTTCAGAGTTCTATGATATAGATCAGGTGGTCTCTGCTGTCGGATCCTGTGATGAGGTGATCGAACAAACTGTTACCTTTGAGTTTGAGAAGGTCGATGATGTGTGGCTTCTTTCCAATCTGGGGGATCTTGAAGAGCTCTTTTCTTTCTGCTCCTATGGATTTGTGATCACTCTGGATCCTTTTTACATGCTCGGTGACACTGAGATCCGGGATGATATTTATTCGATCTGTATGGAGACATCGTTTACAGGGAATCTAAACAACCTTACATCTTTTCTCACCTTTGACGTTTATCTGGATGGAGAGCTTGTGGCCCAGGATCAGCCGGCACTTATTTCTGAAAATAATGTCCTCTGTATCTACTCCGGCCCTGACGATGACGAGATCCCTGCAGGCGAATATGAGATAAGGCTCAACTACGACGACGAAGAGCTCTGCAGTTCTTCTATAACTGTCGAAAGACATTCCTCAGGTACTGAAGGACCCGACGAAGAGCCTGATGATCCCAGCGGATCGCCTGACGCAGATCCTGTAGTCTTCACTGGCCCGGGCATCAAAGTGGGGATCATTAACCTGGATCCAAACGAGTCCGGTTACCGTAGTATGAATGACCTTTCTCTTATGAATGTATTCCTTATTGATGACATATATGGCTACTATGATGCTTTGTTCTTCGAAAGCATGCATAGTGGCGAACAGATCCAGGAAGCTCTGGACTATATCGATGCCGGAGTAGAATATCTTCTTATCAACCCTGCAGAACCAACGGGCTGGGATGAGGTGGTTTCCGAAGCTTACGATGCCGGAGTCAAGGTGATATTCTTTGACCAGATAGCTGATGTAGATCCATCCTACTACTTAACATATGTACACAACGATACGTACCTGTCAGCCCAGGAGGCTGTAAGCTGGCTTGCGAATGAGGGCCTTCCCGAATATAACATCATCCATCTCCAGGGAGTCCCGGGATCCTCAGCCCAGATCGATCGTACTGCGGCCCTTGATGAGATGGTAGCAGCCCACGGAAACTGGAACTATGTGATCCAGGAGTCTGGTTATTGTGATTACAACACAGCCAAGATCATCGTGAGAAATGTTATCGATTCAGGCGAGGATTTCAACGTAATCTATGCAGAGAATGATCATATGGCTTCAGGAGCTGAAGCGGCTCTTGATGAGGCCGGTATCTCCCATGGTCTGGGCGGAGATGTCATGATAGTCAGCTTCGACTCTACTTATTACGGCCTGGAATCTGTCGGTAACGGCTACTGGAACTATGACCAGCAGTGTAATCCTGACCAGGCCTCCTATATTGATGCTGTGATCCGGGACTATGAGAACGGTATCGTTCCGCCGTCAGAGATCATCGTAGATGACTTAGGATTTGACGCCCGGACCATCACTTCTGAAGATATAGATGAGTATGGTATCTGATCTTTCATTTACTGTTATAATGAACTTACTTTGTTGAGATGAGGGTAAGATATATGAATGGAAGAGTCTTTTTGAGAGCTTCTGCTTTAGTTGTTTCTTTGTCGGTGCTTGTGTCTCTTGGCTCCTGTTCTCTTTTCGGGCCTAAGCCGGAGGAGATAGTGGAGGCTGCTGATACATTTGCGGATGCGCTGCTTTCCAGGGATGTGGATGAACTCCGGGATCTGACTTCTGAGAAGAAGAGCAGCAAGACCATGAAGACCTTTGAGGAGCTGTTCGATGACTCAGCTTACTCCTTTGAGCAGAATAAGTTTAACGAGGCGGTGGCTGAGACCATCACTTATGAGATAGATGAAGATTCTGTTGAGATCTCCAAGGATGTTTCTTCTGTAGATGTGGTATTCACCTTGGTGGATTATGAGATAGCCCTTTCGGATGGTGAGTTCTCTGATATAAATCAGGTGGTCTCTGCGGTCGGATCCTGTGATGAGGTGATCGATTACACGATCACATTTGAATTCGTTGAAACTGAGGATGGGGAGTTTCTTCTTTCCAATCTGAAGGATAAGCATTTTGCAGGACTCTTTTCTTTCTGCACTTATGAGTTCGAGATCAAGCCGGATCTTGCATCTCTTATGGAGGGCACAGATATCTGGAGCGATGATTATTCGATCTGTATGACCACAACGTTTAACGGGGACCTGAGCAATGTTATATCTGATGTCACCTTTGACGTTTATCTGGATGGAGAGATCGTATCCCAGGATGCATCGGTTTTTTATTACGATGGTTTTGTCTACTGTAACTACGATAATGATGACTATAGTGAGCTGGCTTCGGGCGAGTATGAGATAAGGCTCAAATATGAAGGTGAAGAGATCTGCAGTTCTTCTGTTACTATCGACAAACCTGTCACCTATCCTTCCCGTTCCGACAGCGACCTCATCAGGGTGGGTATCGTCAATAACGATCCTAATGAGTCAGGTTACCGGACCGCTAACGACATGGATCTGAAGCAGATGTTCACGGAAGAAAACGGATATGAAGCATCTTTCTACTACAGCATGAGAAATGATGAGCAGATCACCGGGGCTGAGAACTTTATCTATGAGGGTGTTGATTATCTTCTTATCTCCCCTGCCGATACATCGGGATGGGATACGGTCGTTGCCGATGCTTACAATGCCGGGATCAAGGTCATATTCTTTGACCGCCTGGCAGATGCAGATCCATCCTACTACTTAACATACGTCCATCCTGATACGTATCTGGCAGCCCTGGAGGCAGTTGACTGGCTTTCGGATCAGCGACTTTCCGAGTATAACATCGTCCATCTTCAGGGGGTCTTAGGATCTTCTGCCCAGATGGATCGTACTGCTCCTCTCGATGAGATGGTCGCAGCCTATGGCAACTGGAACTATGTGACCCAGCAGACAGCTGAGTGGGATACTTATTTAGCCGAAGACATCGTGGAAAATGTTATCGCTTCAGGCGAGGACTTCAACGTTATCTATGCTGAGAATGACACTATGGCTCAGGGAGCTGTGGCAGCTCTCGATGCTGCAGGGATCTCCCACGGTCTTGGCGGGGATGTAATAGTTGTCAGTTTCGACTGTTATGAGTGGGCTCTTGAAGAAGTCCTTGCAGGAAGCTGGAACTACGACCAGCAGTGTAATCCCTTCCAGGCTTCCTATATCGATGCTGTTATCAAGGATATGGAAGCCGGCATCCTTCCGCCTTCTGAAGTCATTGTAGATGATATGGGATTTGATGCCGCCACGATCACTGCTTCTGATGTAGATGATTACGGAATCTGAGGAAAGGAGGAGTAATCTATGTACAATATTATTGAAGGCATTTTTGTAGTAGCTGCAGTAGTTATCATCATAATTGCACTCGTTTCGAAGAAGAAAAAGAAATGATCATCTGATCTTTCCGCACAAATGTCACATATATGGGATGTTTTTGAGGAAGTTTGTGTGTTTTCGCGCAATCTTCCTCTTTTTTTGCTTTTTGTGTGTTTTTTCCTCCGGAGGGGTAAACCAATGGTCGGTTTACCCGGGGGGAAGTATCGATTATCCTATTGATGAAAGGAGGAAATGATGGACGCAAAGAAAACAGGTAAATTTATCAGTGACAGCAGAAAGAAGCATGGCATGTCGCAGAAAGATCTGGCTGAAAGACTGAATATCACTGATAAGGCTGTAAGTAAATGGGAAAGGGGTCTGTCGTTTCCTGA
The DNA here is from genome assembly GCA_017612755.1 of Clostridiales bacterium. Classification (GTDB taxonomy): domain Bacteria; phylum Bacillota; class Clostridia; order Saccharofermentanales; family Saccharofermentanaceae; genus Saccharofermentans. The sequence goes on along the minus strand of JAGAFH010000053.1, from coordinate 4,442 downwards.
TATTTCAATGCTTATACCACTTTCGGAAGTGTTGGAAGTTACACTATATGATCTATTGACCGGAGGAAATGATGATGAATAAAAATGATGCTGAATCAGTAATTAAAGAGACTATCGAATATGCGAATAAGGAGATCTCAAAGACAAAGAAAAAGTCTGTAAAGACTTCTGTGATCGTTGGTCTGGTATGTACAGTAGTAGTCGTACTTCTCTTTGTTCTCGGATATACATATGCAAATACACACTATGCCTATATCCCTTACGAATCGACGGGTATCACCTGTTCTTCTACTGAGATGAGAACATCCAAAAACTATGCCCAGCTGATCGGAGTTACTGCGGAGTATGAGGGTGAGAATATCGAGTTTATCTTCCTGTGCTCAAGCCCTGTCAGTGAGCGTACAGAGCTGAAGGGTGAGACGACTATCGAAGATTTTTCTGTCGAAAGCGAATTCCCGGTAGATAAGGTATATTACCTGTCTGAATCCCAGATCGCTGATCTTCCTTTTATCTACTCTCAGGGTTATATGCCTGTGGATCTTTCTTCTTTAGATGCAGGACAGCTGGTCTCTGATTCTACACTGGTGTGGTCTGCTGAATGATCTAAATGAAATGCCTTTATGTCCGACTAAATCCGCGTTTTGCCTGGTTTAGTCGGACATTTTTTATTCAAAAACTCCTTCTGGGCATACCCTTGTCCGACTAAATTGCATAAACTCCCAAAATAGTCGGACAATAATAGCGGTTTTTTGGTCTATAGAGCATTGAATATTGCAAAAATGGTGTGTTTATCCGTAGATCTGTCCGACTATTTGGATGAAAACGGTATTTTAGTCGGACAAATACAATGAAAAATCACAAAACAGGGATGAAAGTATTTGAGCAGGGTCTTAATGATATAATGTGGTTGAAATATGTCAGGGAGGGAACAGATCCTGAATTCTCTGGAGTAAAGTATGGTTAAAGTTTTATTTGTCTGTCACGGCAATATATGCAGATCGGTGATGGCCCAGTTTGTGTTCCAGGATATGGTGGATAAGGCAGGGCTGTCTGATCAGTTCTATGTGGATTCCTGCGCTACCAGTAATGAGGAGATCGGAAACGATATGTATCCTCCTGCCAGGAGGAAGCTTCAGGCAGAAGGGGTGCCTTTTGTGCGGCATTCTGCCCGCCGGATCACTTCTTCGGATTATGAGCGCTTCGACTACATTATTGCCATGGAGGAGTATAACCTTAGAAATATCGCCAGGATAATCCCGTCTGATCCTTCGGGGAAGATCCGGCTCCTGCTGGACAGGGATATTGCAGATCCCTGGTATACCGGAAACTTTGACAGGACCTATTCCGATCTTGTTATGGGGTGCTCCTCTCTTTTAGACGAGCTTTCAGGAACTTGATGAGAGCGGCGGTTCCCAGAACTATAACGATATAAAGAGCCATGAACCACAGTGAGCCGTAGTTCACCTTAAGTCCGGTACTTTTTATTATCGTCTTCATGAGAAGCTGGAGCGGGAAATGGATCATGTAGATGAGCATGGAAATACTTCCCAGATATGCCGGGACTTTTTGTGACAGGAGTTTTTTGACGGGATCAAAGTACAGGACAGCGATGATGAGAAAGCTCCAGAACAGGATCCCGCAAAGGTAAAGGATGAACAGAGCTGTCGGATCCTCCCCGGCGGCATATATGCCGAAAGATCTTGTGAAGATGTATGCTATCAGTGCTGCTGATGCGGAAACTATTCCCGTCAGCTTTTTTCTCTTGTCGAATCCCTTTCTGAAACAATTGATGAGTACGCCGATGGAAAAACATGTCACTCCCCGGAGAAGGTGTTCCTGCTTTACATAGCCATTTATAAAGAGGAGCATTATTCCCAGTAATGTGACTGCTACAAAGATGATACGGATTATGCGTTCCGACTTACAGAGCCTTACTACGGGAAAGAAGACCAGCAGGATGAGGAAAAGGATGCCCAGATACCAGGCCGGTCCGTTAAAGGACATCAGATGGTCGGTCGCACCACCGTTCAGAAGAAAGATATTCAGAATAAAGTGCTTAAGATCATTTACCGGATATACAAAAAACTGACCGGTCACGGATCTGTATGCCATCTGAAGCACCGCCACCACCAGGAGCGTTATAAGGTGAAGAGGATAGATCCTCTTTATCCTCTTTATAAGGTAGCCTTTGTATTTAAGCTTACCTTCGATTATCCGGTCCTGATATGCAAGGGAAGTGGAAAAGCCCGAGATGATAAAGAAAAGATCCGCCAACAGCCATCCGTTCAGGAAAGTAAAGCTCAAGATGGATCCAAGGGGACGGGGCGTGATGTCGACGGAGATGTAAAAATGCTGATAGTGCCATCCGAAAGCTATCAGACATGCTGCTATACCGCGAAGCCCGTCCAATGACAAAAGCCGTGTGGGCTTTTCTTTTGTCTTATCAGTATCCATGGGTTTATTATTCCCGAAATCTGTTTCTATTTCAATAGTGTGGCGTCGTAGGACTCGAGGAAGTCTTCGCCCTTCTGGACCTCTGTCAGGGAGAGGCCTTCGTAGCCCAGCTGCCTCTGGCATTCGTAGATGGCGATAGCAGCTGCATTTGAGAGGTTAAGGCTCCTGCATTCTCCTGCCATGGGGATCCTGAAACATCTTTCTGTATGTTCCTTCAGGATGTCGTAGGGGATGCCAGTGCTCTCTTTTCCGAATATAAGATAGATCTCTTCGTCTTTTGGAAACTTAATGTCTGAAGGCGGTACTTTTCCGTATCTGGTCAGGAAGTAGTATTGTCCTTTGTTCTTTTGTTCGAAATCTTCCCAGCTGTCGTAGAGGGTATAGTCCGCCCAGGTGATGTGGTTGGTGGTGGATCTTTTGAACTTGGGATTGTCGATATCAAAGCCCAGGGGCTTTATCAGGTGGAGCTTACAGTTGAAGGCCACACATGTGCGCATTATGTTTCCCGTGTTCTGGGGGATCTCTGGCTGGAAAAGTACTACGTGCATCTTTTACTCCTTGAATCTGTTAAGCCTTAAGGCATTTGTAACTACGAAAAAGCTGGAAAGGCTCATGGCAGCTGCCCCGTACATGGGATCCATGGCCAGGCCGTAGACGCCTGCCGCCAGGGGGATCAGGACCACATTATAGATAAGGGCCCAGAAGAGGTTTTCCTTGATGTTGGTATAGGTCTTTCTGGAGAGCTTTATGGCCGTGACCACATCCTTTATGGAGGATCTCATGAGGACCACATCTGCCGCATCGATGGCGATGTCTGCACCTGCTCCGATAGCTATTCCTATATCTGCGGTGGTAAGGGCGGGCGCATCGTTTATGCCGTCTCCTGCCATGGCAGTCTTACCCTCTTTTTTGAGCTTTCTTATCACTTCTTCCTTGCCCTCGGGCCTTACTTCCGCGATGACCTCGTCGATGCCTGCTTCTTTGGCGATGGCTTCTGCAGTCTGTCTGTTGTCGCCGGTGAGCATGACTGTCCTGATGCCCAGCTTTTTAAGTTCGCTTATGGCTTCCCTGCTGTCGGCCTTGATGGTGTCGGCAACGGCGATGATTCCTATCTCTTTTCCGTCTTTTTTGATGGATATAGGCGTCTTGCCTTCTTTCTCATACTTTTCGTTTCTGGCCCGTCCGGCTTCCACCTTTATGCCGTCTACAGTGCCTTCCACCCCCGATCCGGTTATAGATCTGAAGTCTTTTGCTTCTTTGTATTCTATGTTGTTTTCTTTGATGTAAGCCATGATGGCCTTGGCGATAGGATGCTCAGATTTATCCTCCAGGGCTGCTGCGATCTTAAGCGTCTCTTCCCTGTCCCCTTCGATATCTGTGACTCTTGGCTTTCCTTCGGTGATGGTACCGGTCTTATCCAGGGCTACGATCTTTATCCTGCCTGTCTCCTGCATTGCCTCGGAAGTCTTAAAGAGGATATTCTTTTTTGCGCCTACTCCGTTACCTACCATGATGGCAACCGGGGTAGCCAGGCCTAAGGCGCAGGGGCAGGAGACCACCAGGACGCAGATGGCTCTTGCCAGGGCAAAGCCTGTGTCTTTGTTTATGAGCTGCCAGGCTATGAAAGTAATTGCTGCTATGGCAATGACTGCCGGGACGAAGATGCCGGAGATCTTATCTGCCAGCTTTGCTATGGGGGCTTTGGTGGCAGCGGACTCTTCCACCGTCTTTATGATCCTGGCCAGGGTGGTATCCTTTCCGACCCTGGTGGCTTCGCATTTTATGAAGCCCGCCTTGTTGATGGTGGCAGTATAGACTTCGTCCTCTTCTTTTTTGTCTGTAGGGATGCTCTCGCCGGTAAGGGCGGATTCGTCTACCGCGGTGGCGCCTTCGATGATGATGCCGTCTACCGGGATCTTTTCGCCGGGCCTTACGACAAAGATGTCACCCTTTCTGATGTCCTTGGCGGGAATGGTGATCTCTTCGTT
>JAGAFH010000052.1 GCA_017612755.1 Clostridiales bacterium | reverse complement strand
CTCACGGATTTCTTCAAGTTTGCGATACCCTTCTATAACAGGGAGGGAAAGAGCAGGCTCCATATAGGCATCGGCTGCACCGGCGGCCGCCACAGGTCTGTCTATATCGCGGAAAAGCTCGGAGCAAAGATCGATGAGATGGGATACCGGGTGGTAGTCCATCACAGGGATATCTTCAGGGACCCCAGATATGTCAAAGAGGGATAATCCCGACAGTTTCAACACCGGCATCAAAGAAGAGATAACCGGTCATCTTCCCAAGGGAGATCTTAAGCTACAGGCAATGGCTGCAGGTATAGGCTATGCTTCAGATGAGGACAGCATCCTGCTGGGAGATCCTACCGATCCCGATTTCAGGCGTTACTTCTTAAGAGGCGTCTTTCTTGAGTGCGGGTATTGTTCCGATCCTTCCAAGACCTACAGGATAGAGCTCCACATCAAAAACCCCGCCGCCTGCGGCATAGTTATGGAGATCTTAGAGGGAGAGGATATAAAAGCCTCATCTTCAGAAAGAAACGGGACTAATATCATATATATAAGAAACGGAGACAGCGTATCCGATTTCCTTGGGGTTATCGGAGCAGGAAAGTCCAGACTTGATTTTGAGAATATAAGGGCCGAAAAGGAAGTCTACGGCAGTGTCAACCGTACCATGAACTGCGATACCGCCAATGCGGGAAGGCAGGCGGAGGCCGGCGCCAGGAGACACGAGGCCTTCCTGAAGATCAAAGGATCCGATGAATACAAAAAACTTCCCCAGGAGCTTCGGGATGCCCTTAATATCCATCTGGAAAACCCCGGGGCATCCATAGCGGAACTGGGTAAGATGATGGATCCGCCCATAGGAAAATCGGGGATGAACCACCGTCTTAACAAGCTTTTGGAAATCGCAAAGGGTCTTGATTGAGATAATTTGCATATTTTGTTAAAATATACTCTGTTTTTCTGTACCCTCTTATAAATTGGGTGCTGAAAATGAAGGGGGATCTATTTAACAAAGTATGAACCGTAATGATCAGTACATCGAACCGGACAATACTTTTTACGAGCCGTCTACAGACCCGTCCCAGGGTACAATGGCACTCGTTATCATGCTGACTATCCTGTCGGTAGTGCTGACGTCTGTCCTTGCAGGCATCTATTTCAAGAAGAAGGCTGCAGACGACAAGACAAGTGTTCTTGAAGCTTCCGGCGAAGGATCCGACAGATATATAGTCCCTGCTACAGCCACCCCTACTCCGGTGCCGCCTATCCAGGATTACCAGAATCCCCTTCTTTACCCGGCCACGGCTTCAGTAGTTATCGATCCTGATGTGACCATCGCTTCGGACGTGCTTCCCTCATCAAGAGGCCTTACCCAGACAGTTATCAACGGATCTGTTATCGTGACTGACTATGACAGAGCCAATCCTATCTATATGACAGACCCCCTGGATTATTCCGTAGATGCCGCCGGCATCCTGACTTTCAGGGGAAACAACTTCAGAAATACGGCAACCTTCGGTTACCTGACCCCCGATGACGGAGTGGTAGATGATCTGACCCAGGTCTGGGAGTACTATGGCACCCATTCAAGGACTACTTCTGATATGAGTGATGAATGGACCGGATTCGAGCTTACGGGCCAGCCCCTTATCGTCCAGTGGTCTGACGAGGTCAGGACTTCCATGAACCTCTATAGCGACAAGGCCGCAAAGGATGATCTTGTAGAAGTCATCTATGCCTGCCTTGACGGATGGGTCTACTTTTTCGACCTGGATGACGGTTCCATGACCAGGGATCCCATCTATGTAGGGGCCTCCATAAAGGGTACTCCTTCCGTTGACCCCAGAGGTTATCCCATCCTTTATCTCGGCCAGGGAGACGATAACGGCGATCAGGGATTTGGTATGTATATCTATTCCCTGATAGACGGTCAGAGACTTTATTTCTATGAGGGTCTTGATGACGGCGGTTACAGGATGAACTGGGCGGCCTTTGACTCATCGCCTCTCGTGGACAGGGCTTCCGATACCCTGATCTGGCCCTGTGAAAACGGTATCGTATATACTTTCCAGCTTAATACCGACTATACTCCCGGAAGTTCGTCTATCGCCATAAACCCTGTCTGCACGGGATATAAGTATATCTTCAATGACACCCAGGGAAGATATCTCGGTGTGGAGAGCTCCATCGGCGTTTACGGAAACTACGGATACTTTGTGGATAACAACTCGAACCTTATCTGCCTTGACCTCAATTCCTTTGAGATGGTCTGGGTCTTCAGGGTAAGTGACGATTCCCGTCTTTCACCCGCCCTCGAAGAAGAGAACGGGGTGCCTTACATCTATATCGGTACTGAGGTGGATTACCAGGGCGGTTCAGGCCAGTATTCCGGAGCCGCTTATACATACAAGATCAACGCCCTTACAGGTGAGGAGGTATGGCAGACGTCCCAGTCCTGCTATACATATAACGGACAGACTGCAGATACGGACCAGACAGGCGGATGTCTGGGTAATCCCATCATCGGAAAGAACTCCATCTCCAATCTGGTCATCTTTTCCTACAGTATGACCCAGGGCCTTACGGTCGGTAACCGTGTAGTCGCTTACTACAAGGATACGGGAACGGAAGCCTGGCATTATGACATGAATATCTATTCCTACAGTTCTCCTGTGGACTGCTACGACGAGAACGGTAACGCATACATAGTCATCGCTGACAACATCGGTCAGATCCATCTGATCAACGGTCAGACAGGTGAGCGCATCAATTATATACAGACATCAAGATATATAGGTACTGAAGATGAGACCTCCAACGGAGTATCCTTCCAGGCTTCACCTGCAGTATTCGGGGATATGATGGTCATAGGAACAACATCCGGGTCCGTTATGGGCATCAAGATCGAATAAGGAGTATCGAGGGTAAAATGGGGAAAAAGAACAGGTACGATGATATCTCTGTACTGGAAGTTGAGATCAGCTCCTTCTCCGGGGGCGGATATAAGGTCAGGTACGACTTTGAGAAAAAGCTCATCAACTGGAATGACGGCTATATGTGGAATAACAATTTCATGAAGTCCCTTACAGCATCCAAGATAGAGACTATCCAGGAGAGACTGCCGAAGACTGGCATGCTGGAGTGGATGGAAGGTTATAACAGGGGAGAACTCGAAAAATACGGAAATCCCACAGCCAATCCTTCCTCCTGGAAGATCGTAGTAAGGTTTAAGGATAACAGCACTCTTATAAGCAGTCATACTAAGAATTTCCCTAAGGACTGGAACAGCCTTAAGAGCCTTATAGAAGAGACCACCGAGTGCAGGTTCAGGCTCAGATGAGAAAATAAGGCATATATGTTAAAATAGTAGAAGCGGCAAAAACACTTTTCGGGGTGAAGATGGATTATATAGAAGGTTTATATCTGGGTAAACTGTGGAGCGACACAGATTTTGAGAACAGACGCCATGCGGGTCTGTTTATTCTCTATGGCTTCCTTGTGGATCTTCTGGTGCTCCTCCGTTATTTCACCGGAAAGACATATCTGGGCATCGGCATATTTAACGTGTTTCACTGGGTGATCCTCATCCTTCTCATGCTGGCATGCCCTTTTATCAATTTCAGATATTACCGAATGCCCGGCTGGGGCAAAGCACTTGTACTTATTGAAAAGACATTTAAGTCTTTTCTCGTAATGAGCCTGACGGTAAGCCTCATTCTTCCCAGGATAAAGGTCCAGTCCACAGGACTTCAGGATTTCCTTATCAACTATCTGAATGAGACTTTGGAAAAATACACAGAGAAGTTCTCTTCCGGTGCAGGATCCTTTGCAACTGTAATGGGAGTCCTGGCAGGCGGTATCCATGTGGTACTGGTGATCGTACTGATCGCGGTAGCCGCACTGGTCATCCCCGGTCTTGTCTATCTGGCAGTAAGGTTTATCCAATATGCCTACGACTGGGTCATAGACCGGCTGGTCATCAGAAGGGTCTTCAGATACAGAAGATAATCAGATCACGGAGGTTATAATATGGCACAGCTTCAGGGAAAGAAAGATATTACGGTCGAAGATCTGGAAGAAAGCCTCGGTGCCAAGAAGCTTCCGGCTTTCATAAAGACATGCGAACAGGAGTTTATCGACAAGATCGATTCTATCGTCGATATGTTCTGTAACGATCCTGAGAAAAGAGCGATCTTTGTCTCAGGTCCCACATCCTCAGGCAAGACCACATTTACCATGCGTCTTTCCGACGGTCTTACAAGGCACGGGAGACAGGCTGCATTCCTGTCCCTTGACGACTATTACACCATGACCGAACTGCGGTTCGACAAGGACGGCAGGCCCGACTTTGAAACGATAGATTCCCTGGATGTTGACAGGGCGGCATCTGATGTGGAAAGGATCATCAGGGGAGAGAAGGTAACACCTCCCTTCTTTAACTTCATGACAAGAAAGAGCGAAGAGAGAAGCGAGGAAGAAGCTATCCAGCTTCCCGATAACGGAGTCCTTGTAGTGGAGGGACTTCACGGTCTTAACAAGAGGATATCAGGAAATATAAGCGACAGAGACTGCCTCAAGGTGTTCATCATGCCTTACGGCAACGTATTCTGCGATACAAAGCTCATGGATATGGGCGAGATCAGGCTCCTTAGAAGGATCGTCAGGGATAACCGCCACAGGGCAGCCCATGCTCTTTCAACGGTGGATTACTGGCCTATGATCGAAAGATCTGAGGAGACCATATTTGCAGATTATCTGGAAAGCGCAGACATCCACGTCAATTCTTTCCTGGGATACGAAAGTCTCATTATCGCTCCTTTGGCCCTTTCCGATATCCATGCCGCATTCAGGATGGTAGAGGACGGGACCCTGACGCCTAATGTCTTTATGGAAAGATCCAACAAGAACAAGTCGTTTGCCGACCTTTCCACGGCTCTGGACAGATGTGCCCGTCTGGAAAGACATCTGGCAAAGATACCCGTCGTTGATCCGGACTGGGTTCCTGCGGAATCCATCCTCAACGAGTTTATCTCGAAATAATAAGGAGGCATAAAAATGCCCATACGTATACCGAACAATCTTCCGGCGAGAGCGGTCCTAGAGAAAGAAAGGATCTTCGTTATGGAAGAAGACAGGGCCCTGACCCAGGATATAAGACCCATAAGGATCATTATCCTGAACCTGATGCCCAATAAGAATGCCACGGAGACCCAGCTTCTCCGGGCTCTTTCAAATTCGCCTATCCAGGTGGATATCGACCTTTTAAGAACAGCTTCACACACTTCCGTCCACACCAGCGAAGAGCATCTCATCAAATATTATGAGACCTTCGATGACGTGAAGGACAGATATTACGACGGCATGATCATCACCGGAGCTCCCGTGGAGCACCTTCCCTTCGAGGAAGTGGACTACTGGCCCGAGCTGTCGGAGATCATGGAGTGGAGCAAGACCCATGTCTATTCGACCCTTCATATCTGCTGGGGCGCAATGGCAGGTCTTTACTACCACTACGGGATCCCCAAGTACGACCTTCCCAGGAAGGCCTTCGGCATCTTCGAGCACAGCATGACATACAGCCGCCCCGTTAAACTCTTCAGGGGCTTCAACGATCTCTTTTATGTTCCCCATTCAAGACATACTGAGATCAAGAGGGAAGACATAATCAAGTGTCCGGAACTCCGTATCCTCTCGGAATCCGAGGAGTGTGGCGTCTATGCAGTTTCTGACAGGCACGGAAGACAGTTCTTTATAACAGGACATTCCGAGTATGACAGGATGACACTGGATGAGGAGTACAAGAGAGATCTGGCAAAGGGACTTCCCATAGACATGCCTATCAACTACTACAAGGATGACGATCCGGAGAAAGGTCCTGTCCTGATGTGGAGAGCTTCGGCTACACTTCTCTTCACCAACTGGCTCAACTATTACGTTTACCAGGAGACGCCTTTCGATCTGTCGCTCCTCAAGGATATAAAGCACCAGACAGGTTCCGATCTTGACTCAGAGGAAATGGGTAATGGTAAGAGTAACAAATGACCTTGTAAGGGATATGTGCCCCCAAAGGGACGAAAAAGGCCACAAGGGTACTTTCGGAACAGTACTGGTTACCGCCGGCAGCGGCACTATGTCAGGCGCCCTGTGCCTCTGTACAGGTGCAGCCTTAAGAAGCGGTGCCGGCCTTGTCCGTACATTTACCCGGAGAGGTGCCCTTCTTGCCACAAGGATCAACCTTCCCTGTGCGCTCCTTTCAGCTTTCGAAGAGGACCGTTCCCTTAACATCAAAGAGGGAAGAAAGCTTCTTCTGAAAGCAGCAAGCGCCGCCATAGGCCCGGGCATCGATACTGAAGATAAAAGATATGCTGACATACTGGAGCTTTATATCAGGGAAGCAAAGAACCTGGTAATAGATGCAGGTGCTATCACGATCCTTTCAAAGAACAGGGAGTTTTATTTTCCTCTTCTCAAAGAAAGGGAGGTCCCTGTTGTCCTGACTCCCCACATTGGTGAGTTCAAAAGGCTATCAGGAAAAGAAACGGATCTTGAAGCCGAAGCCCTTAAGATGGCAGAAGAGATAAATGCAGTGATCGTCCTTAAGAGCAGCACTACCTTTATCGCTTCTCCCGACGGGGAAAGCTATATCGTCGACAACGAGAACAGCGGCATGGCCAAGGGCGGTTCCGGAGATGTCCTCACAGGACTTACCGCAGGACTTCTGGCCCAGGGCATGAGCCCCATAAATGCCGCAATAAGCGCAGTCCGCATCCACAGCAACTGCGGTATACTTGCAAGGGAAAAATACGGAGAGAGGGCCATGCTCCCCTCCGATCTTCCGGAATTTCTTCCGGAAAGCTATAAGATGGCAGGTTGGAAATAATGGTTAACAAATACGAAAACACATCATATCTTTTCGACAGATCCTGTGTTGAGATCGATCTGTCCGCCCTGAAGAACAATATCAGGGAGATCAGAAGGGTAACGGATCCCAAAGCCGACATAATGGCGGTCGTTAAGGCTGATGCCTACGGCCACGGTGCCTATGAGTGCGCCAGGACGCTGGTGGAAAACGGAGCCAACGGTCTTTGCATCGCTACTATCGATGAGGCTATCCACTTAAGACAGCGCGGTATAACCGTAAGGCTCCTTATCCTGGGCGGCGTCGATGTTTCCAGATATGCGGACGTTATCAGATACAGGGTGGATATGGCTGTATACGATACTGAGACCGCAAAGTTCCTGTCAGATGAGGCCGTAAAGCTGGGCGGTTCCTGCGATATCCACATAAAGCTGGATACGGGTATGGGAAGGATCGGATTCCCTGCAGACGGATCTGCCACGGATGAGATAGCAGAAGTCTGTAAGCTGCCGGGTCTTAAGCCCTATGGAGTATTCTCCCACTTTGCAGTAGCCGATACAGATGACGACGAATATACTTATGCCCAGTTCAACAGGTTCATGAAGCAGATCGAAGACCTGAAGGCGAAGGGCATCACCTTCGAAAAGAGACATATCTGCAACAGCGCAGGTATCCTGAGATTTCCGGAGATGCACCTGGATATGGTAAGGGCAGGACTTATCCTCTACGGACTTACTCCTCCGGGATGCCCCGAAGGCCCCAACAGGATAAACCTGGTCCCTGTAATGAACTGGCTTGCCAAGGTCATCCACGTCAAAGAGGTGGATGAGGGCACATCCGTCAGCTACGGAAGACATTTCATAGCAAAGAGGAAGACAAAGGTCCTTACAGTCTCAGTGGGCTATGCCGACGGCCTTTCCAGGAGGTTCAGCAACGGCTTTGAACTCCTGGTAAACGGCGAAAGACTTCCCATCATCGGTAATGTCTGCATGGATATGTGTATGCTGGACGCCACCGACATGAAGCAGGAAGTAAAGAAAGGCGATACGGTAGTCATCTTCGGCAAGGAGAGACTGGCAGACGAACTTGCAGATTATCTCGGGACCATCAACTACGAGATAACCTGCGATGTAGGTAAGAGAGTCCAGCGCATTTTTGTGGACTGATTCTTATCCTTGACAGTTTTAAAGGACGCGTTTATAATCTTTAGGCTAATTATGTTTGGGACATATGCGCTTTTTGCGTTTTGTATAGATAAAGAGATGGAGGATATAGCAATATGAAGATGACATATCAGCCCAAGAAGAGACAGAGGGCTAAGGTTCACGGCTTCCGTGCAAGAATGGCTACCCGCGACGGCAGGGATGTCCTGAAGAGAAGAAGATTAAAGGGCAGAAAGAAGCTTGCTGCTTAAGGATCACCTTGTGGTCCTTTTTCAATTTATTAAGTGAGGCAAGTCTGTTTTGAACTCTGTACCTTTAAGATTCAATTACGAGTTTTCCAGGGTATATAAGAGAGGCGGATTTGCTGCCGGAAGGTATCTGACCGTACATGTGTTCAGAAGACCTGCCGGACTTAAACATAACAATACGATCGTGTCCCCTGATATTACCCGGGTGGGCTTCTGTGCAAACAAGAAGCAGCTGGGAGCAGTGGGCAGAAACAGAGCAAGACGCCTGATGAGGGAATCCTACAGGCAGCTTGAGAATAAGATCAGACCCGGATCGGACATTGTTATCACATTGAGGAGCGTTCCTGAGGTCCCCTCTTTCGGGGAGATCGATAAGGAACTCAAAAGGCATTTCAAGAAACTCGATATTTTGTGTTCGGAGAGCGAGTATGATTGCTCGGATGCTGATAAAGCTGATACAGGGTTATAAGAAATATATCTCTCCGGTGATCGGCGATCACTGTAAATATACGCCGACCTGTTCCGAATACATGATAGGCTGTTTGGAGAAATACGGGGTCATCAGAGGATTGCCCCGGGGAATATGGCGGATACTGAGGTGCAATCCCTTTTCTAAAGGCGGTTATGACCCGGTCCGCTGATATCGGAGAACAGGAATAAATGGATATTAATATTCAACTGTCAATCTTTTCCACCTTGTTTTCGCCGCTCTATATGCTTTTCGGCTGGCTTTCAAGGATATTGATGGATTTTTTCGGCAACTACGGTGTTGCCATCATCGTACTTACGGTAATCATCAGAGGACTTCTTATCCCTCTTAACATCAGGAGCCAGAAGTCCATGCTCAAGATGCAGGCCCTTTCAGGCAAGACTGCAGAGCTTCAGAGAAAATACGGTGACGATAAGCAGAAGTATCAGGAAGAACTGATGAAGATGCAGCAGGAGAACGGCGCTATGGGCGGTATGTCCGGATGCCTTCTTCCTTTCCTTCAGATCTTCTTCATCATCCCTATCTACAGGATCGTCAGCGGACCTCTCTACTACATTTCACAGGTATCAAAAGAGAATATCGAATCCATGATCGAGCTGGGTAAGAACAGCGGAGTCATCGGAGAGAAGGCAAGGATCGCCCTGGAGTCCCATATTCCTCTTATCGAAGCGCTGAACAACAATTCCGCTTTCCTTAACGAGTGTGTCGATAAGGGATTTATCTCCATGGGTCAGATCATCGATCTGCATTTCCTGGGAGTTGACCTTACAAAGGTTCCTTCCTGGAATCCCATGACCATCGTATCCGATCCCAAGACTTATCTCCCCCTTCTTCTTTTCCCCATCCTCGTAGTAATCGTCAATATCGTTACTATCAGGATGTCACAGTTCATGCGCCCCGGTTATAAGGAGCAGCAGGAAGCAAAGGAGAGGGCAAAGAACAATCCTGCAAGAGCAGGACAGACAGCCCAGGACGATACGGCCGAAGCAACCATGAAGATGATGAACTGGTTCATGCCTGCCATGATGCTGGTAACCACATTCACCCTTCCCGCCGCAATGGGTCTTTACTGGGTAGTCGGCGGTCTTATGGGTATCGTTTCCCAGATCATCGTATATTTCATGTTCACAAAGCCTTATGAACTTAAGAAGGCTGAGATAGAAGAGAAGAAGGCTAACGCTTTCAAGAAGAAGAAAGAAGAGTCTGACGGGGACAAGCCCGCTAAGAAGTCCAAGAAGGGCAAGAAGTAACCGAACTTTATTTTACGGAGGCATATATGGAAAAGACGATCGTAAAGACAGGTAAGACAGTAGATGAGGCAATCGAGAGCGCTCTCGCAGAGCTGGGCGTTGCCAAGGAAGATGCTGTTATCGAGATAATCAGCGAGCCTGCAGGAGGCTTCCTCGGACTGGGCTCCAAGGATGCGGAAGTCAAGGTAACTGCAAATGTTGAAGAAGATGCTGCCGAGGAGGAAGTCGTTTATTACGGTGACGACGAGAACTTCGAAGGCGATGCAGTAAGTGAGGCTGAGGATGCTGCAGTACAGTTCGTAGCTGAGGTCCTTTCCGGTATCGGCATCCACGGTAATATGGATTCCTACAGAGAGGATGACGCCATCTACATCTCTGTTTCCGGAAGCGATTGCGGAGCTGCTATCGGACGTCACGGCGAGACCCTTGATGCTATCTCCTACATGACGAACCTTATCGCCAACAAGCACAGCGAGGACAGAGTCCATGTACATCTAGACGTTGGCGGATATAAGAGACACAGGGAGCAGGTCATCAAGAACCTTGCAGAGCGTGCCGCTTCAAAGGTAAGAAAGACAGGCCGCAAGGTTGTCATGGAAGCTATGAGCCCTGCTGAGAGAAGAGTTGTACACTCCTATCTTCAGGATTTCGAAGGCATCACCACCCACAGTGAAGGCGAAGAGCCTGACAGAAGAGTAATCGTTACCCTTTCCGAAAATAATTGACGGAGGCAGTATGCCGGGAACATTTTGTGCCTGCTCCACACCTATGGGTCAGTCGGGGATCGCAGTAATCAGGATCTCCGGCCCGCTGTCGGGAACAGGCCTGGACGATTGTTTCAAGATAATAAGGACCAGCGGAAGTGCCAAGGTGATCTCCCAGATGGAGGGATACACCGCGGCACTTGCTGATTTTACGGACCCTTCTGACGGATCCGTCATAGACCGGGTGGTGGTCACAAGATTTACTGCCCCTCATTCCTACACGGGAGAAGATATGACTGAGATCTCGTGCCATGGCGGAAATGCGGTGAAGCAGGAGATCTTCAGGGTGCTTTTCGAAAAGGGCATCAGGCCGGCAGAGCCCGGAGAGTTCACCAAGACAGCATTTGTAAACGGAAAGCTGGCCCTCTCTGAAGCCGAGGCGGTGATGAACGTCATTAAGTCCGAGTCTTCAGGAGCCCTTAAGGTCTCGAACTCCCAGGTCTTCGGAAAGCTCAATTCGGAACTTTCAAAGGTTGAGGAGACCCTTTACAAGGCCCTGTCCCTTATAGAGATGATAGTCGAGTTCCCGGAGCACGACGACACCCCTGCCAATACTGACCGGGTCAGGAAGATGATATCTTCCGCCATTGACGTACTTGTCCCCCTTAAAGACAGCTACGCCCAGGGAAGGCTCCTGGCTGACAGGCTCAAGGTGGCCCTGGCAGGAAAGCCCAACAGCGGAAAGAGCACCCTTCTTAACAAATTGACAGGTTTTGACAGGGCTATTGTTACTGATATCCCGGGAACTACCAGGGATACCCTGGACCAGGATATAGATATAAACGGTATCCCCGTTAGGATCACGGATACGGCCGGCATCAGGCAGACTGATGATGCCATCGAGGCAATGGGCGTGGAAAGAGCCAGGAGCAGCATCAGGGAAGCTGATCTCTGTCTTTTCCTTATATCTCCCGATGATCCCGCTGATGAAGTGATAGAGCAGTTATCCTGTATCAGGAATAGCGGGACTGATATCCCGGTGGAGCTTGTCTTTACCAAGTCGGACATGGGGATAAATGACGCTTCTGAAGAGATCTCACGTAAGGCAGAAGATCTGGGTATTGAAAAGACTATGGTCATATCTGCCCTTTCTGACGAGGGAATAGATCTTATAAGAAAAGAGATATCAGACTTTTACGACAGTCTGGGATCTTCATCATCTACTGTGATCATAAGCGGAAGGCACGCAGGTCTTCTGGCCCTGGCTTCTGATAAGCTTATGGAAGCAGTAAATGCACTTGATGACGGCCTTGGGGAGGATATAGCTTCTTCGGTAATAAGATCCGCCCTGGAGGATATCGGTTCCATCACCGGAAAGACCGTATCTAACGAACTGGTAAATACTATCTTCTCCGATTTCTGTATCGGGAAGTAAGGAGCCATATGAATATAAAGGAAGCTCTTGAGATAAAAGATTCATTTATGGCCGGCGGATACGATGTGGCAGTCGTAGGCGCGGGCCACGCGGGATGTGAAGCTGCCCATGCCTGTGCAAAGCTGGGCCTTAAGACAGTCCTTTTTACTTTATATCTGGACAGCATCGCCAACCTGCCCTGTAATCCCAGCATCGGCGGAACAGCTAAAGGACAGCTGGTCCGTGAGATAGATGCCCTGGGAGGTATCATGGGAAAGATAGCCGACGAATGCGCTATCCAGATGAGGATGCTGAACCGCTCAAAGGGTCCCGCCGTATATTCTCCCAGAGCCCAGATGGACAGACACAGATATTCCGATGTAATGAAGTGCTATCTGGAGAAAGTGGAAAACCTTGATATAAGACAGGCCCATGTTACAGATCTTCTTACGGAAGAAGGTGCGGTAACAGGCGTCATGACAGAGAGCCGGGCTGTTTACAGCGCAAAGGCTGTGGTCATCTGTTCCGGCACATATATGGAATCCAGGACCATAAGGGGCGGCGTTATCTGCGAGAGCGGACCTGACGGACTTCCCAGGTCTGTAGGACTTTCCGCATCCCTTTCGGAGGCAGGCATCCCCATCCTGAGATTTAAGACGGGAACTCCCGTCAGGGTCAATTCCTCAAGACTCGATTTTGACCAGATGACAAGACAGGACGGGGAATATGACATCCCTCCTTTTTCCTACGATAATGAGATGCACGGCAAGACGGTGCCTGAAGACCAGGTGCCCTGCTGGTCCGTGTGGACTACTCCCGTTACAAGGGAAGTGATCACAGAGAATATGGACCGCTCTCCTCTTTACAGCGGTGTCATCACAGGTATCGGCCCCAGATACTGTCCTTCCATTGAAGATAAGTTCATGAGGTTCAAGGACAAGGACAGACATCAGATATTTGTGGAGCCTATGGGAAGACAGACAAATGAGATGTACCTTCAGGGTTTTTCCACTTCCCTTCCCGAAGATGTCCAGGTGAAGATGGTAAGATCCCTTCCCGGTCTTTCCGAGGCGGTGATCCAGAGGAGCGCTTATGCCATCGAGTATGATCTGGTGGAGCCCCTTTCCCTTACGCCTGCCCTGGAGTCCAAGGTGGTAAAAGGTCTTTTCACCGCAGGCCAGATCAACGGATCTTCCGGATATGAGGAAGCCGCGGGACAGGGCATCATAGCGGGAATAAATGCTGCCATGAAGGTCCTTGGAAAAGATCCCGTGATCCTTGACAGGTCACAGGCATATATCGGCGTCCTGGTGGACGACCTGGTCACCAAAGGAACTTCCGAGCCCTACAGGATGATGACTTCCCGTGCGGAGTACAGGCTCTTCCTGAGGCAGGATAATGCGGATACAAGGCTTACTCCCATCGGTCATGACATTGGGCTTATCGAAGATGAAAGATTCTCTCTTTTCGAGGAGAAGATGAGACTTATAGAAGAGGAGACTGAAAGACTTAAGAGTACCTACATCGGACCTTCCGATACCCTTAAGGAGATCCTGGAGTCTGCAGGTTCCGTCCTTCCCCCTTCGGGAATATCCCTGGCGGATCTTCTCAAGAGACCGAAGGTCACATATGAACTCATAGAGGGAGTGGACAAGGAAAGAAAGCCCCTGCCTTCCTATGTAACGAAAGCGGTGGAGACTGACATCAAGTACGAGGGCTATCTGAAGCTGGAAAAAGAGAAGATCGAAAAGTTCTCCGAACTTGAGAGCAGAAGGCTCCCTGAAGATACGGATTACGAGAAGATCGAAGGACTGCGCCTTGAGGCCAGACAGAAACTTAATAAGCTCAAGCCCATCAATGTGGGACAGGCTTCCAGGATCTCGGGAGTATCCCCGGCGGATATCTCCGTTCTCCTGGTATATCTTGAGATGAAAAAGAGGGAAGAGAAGTGACAGAAGAGATAAAAGACAACATGACCCCGGTGCTGGAAGAGGCATCAAAAGTAATAGAAGTCCCTCTTGATGCGGAACACATCACTTCCTTCAGGAAGTATGCGGAACTCCTGCGGGAAAAGAACAAGGTAATGAACCTTACCAATATCACTGACGACACGGGAATAGCCATGCGCCACTTTATCGATTCCCTGACGATCGTTTCCTACATAAAGGATGAACAGAAAAAGCAGGGCAGGGAGGATGTCTCGCTTATAGATGTAGGGACCGGAGCAGGTTTCCCCGGTATCCCCCTTAAGGTGGTGATCCCTGAGATGAAGCTGACGCTGATGGATTCCCTGAACAAGAGGATAGGTTTCTTAAGGGAAGTCTCTGACGCCCTTGAACTTAGAAACGTGGAACTGATCCACTCCAGGGCGGAAGATGCGGGTAAGAACAGAAAGTACAGGGAGATGTATGACATTTCCACTGCAAGAGCCGTTGCGGCCCTTCCGGTACTTTGCGAATACTGCATGCCCTTTGTAAAAGTGGGCGGTGTCTTTGTGGCCATGAAGGGCCATTCCGAAGAAGAGATAAAAGACGCCAAGAAGGCTGTTGCGCTTCTTGGCGGTACTATCGAAAAAGTTGATAATTTCACTTTGCCGGGAACGGACATGAACAGATCTGTTATCGTTATCAGAAAGCTCCGTCACACACCGGCCCAGTATCCCAGACAGGCCGGGAAGCCCACAAAGGATCCTCTTATCTGATCAGATCCGGGGAAGATCTCTGTCGTATACGGAATAGACTGCTCTTGAATCGTAATATCCCACGTTGGAAGGAAGCTTTCTGGGAGCAGGGACTCTTTCGGGATCTGCTCTTAACAGCTGGGCGGATCCTGCCGCAGGGGAAGCTGAAGAACTGCCGCTGACAGTAGCTGCGGTAGCAACTGTAGCGCCTGTTGTCAGACAGTTTGTGGAAGCATTCTTCTTTGCCCTGATCTGGGAAGCCAGGAAGATGCCTCCCCCGACAGTTGCCAGGGTCACAGCAGCAGCGATAAACATAATTATCCTGTTGGAATGCTTTTTCTTCCGGGTTATGTGGGAAGTTATATACCCGGGATCAATAGCTGTTAAGGTCACGTCCTCGTTTTCCGACTCATCTTCCGCGGACTGCTCTTCTGCCAGGCGCTGAAGCGTTCTTGCTATAAGATCGTCAGATGCGTGTATGGATCCCAGTTTCTCCTTAAATTCTTCCGTAAGCTGTTCGTCAAATCGATCTTTCATATAATGCCTCCGAAGCCCTCTCTCTTCTCTTTTCAAAACGGCTGAGCATTTTCTTCGCCCTGAAGATCCTGCTCCTTACGGTGCTCTCTGTGATCCCCAGGATCCTTGCGATCTCGCAGTTGTCGAGAACTCCGTAATATCTGAAAAGGATAACATCCTTATATGCATCAGGAAGGGCGTTTATCGCGTCCCAGAGCTCTCCTTCGGGATCTAATGAGTCGAAGTACATATCCTCGGTCTCGCGGCCGTCTACAGAGGCAGAGACGCCAACGCTCTTACTTGAGCCCATGTCGTCCTTCTCGCCGTACTCCTCGTTCATCTGCTCAAATGAGCCGATCCTTGTGGCCCAGGCTGACTTCAGGTAGTCCTTGCAGACGTTTTTTGCAATGGACATGAGCCAGTACTTGGGGGGACAGTCACCTGCAAAAGTATCCCTCTTGCGGATGACCTTTACGAAAACGTCCTGGAATGCATCCTCGGCAAGACTTCTTTTACCAAGATAGTAATTACATACCCTTAAGACATCGTCGGCATACAGCTCGACGAGCTCTTCTGTAGCGGGTAATGTGAAGTATCTTCCCATGGCGTCTCCTTTCCGTACATCAATAAGACGATTTGATTTTACATCCTGTTGCATATGATTCAAATCTTAATAAGCGTGATAATTGCGGTATTTTTGAAGAAAGTTCATTAATTATAATATACGCGTGCGTATTTTTATTAATTAATGGTATAATCTAATGGTATGTTTATAGAAGCCCCATCAAGGGACGGAGGAAAAAATGGCAAATTCAGATGAATCCAAGGAGCTGCGTAAGCAGCAGGAAGCCGAGATGGACTCGGTCTTCAAGTCCGAACAGAATACTATAGTTCCCGTAGATCTCGACAAGGAGATGAGGAAGTCGTTTATCGACTATGCCATGTCAGTTATCACTGACCGTGCGCTCCCCGATATCAGGGACGGATTAAAGCCCGTTCAGAGAAGGATCCTCTACTCCATGTACGATCAGGGATTTACTCCCGATAAGCCCTTCCGTAAGTGCGCCACTACAGTCGGTGACGTTCTCGGTAGGTTCCACCCCCACGGTGATGCATCAGTCTATGATGCCCTGGTAAGACTTGCCCAGGACTTTTCCCTGAGGCACACGCTGGTAGACGGCCACGGAAACTTCGGTTCCCTGGACGGTGACCCGCCGGCTGCTTACAGGTATACGGAGGCAAGGCTCGAGAAGGTCGCTCTTGAGATGATGAGCGACATCAAGAAGAATACGGTAGACTTCAGGCCCAACTTCGATGAACACGAGATGGAGCCCGTTATCCTTCCTTCCAGATTCCCGAACCTTCTGGTCAACGGTTCAGTAGGTATCGCCGTAGGTATGGCAACAAATATCCCGCCCCACAATATGGGCGAGACCATCGACGGCGTCATCATGATGATGGATAACCCGGACGTAACGGTAGATGAGCTCATGACTGTAGTCAAGGGCCCCGACTTCCCTACGGGAGGCGCTATCCTCGGTACATCCGGCATCAGGGAAGCATATTCCACTGGTAAGGGAAGGATCGTTGTCCGCGCCCATGCGGAGATAGAGGATTTTGCCAACGGAAGACAGAGGATCATCTTCAGCGATCTTCCCTTCGCAGTCAATAAGGCGAGACTTATCGAGAGGATCGCAGACCTTTCCAAGGAGAAGAAGATCGAGGGTATCTCAGGTCTCCGTGACGAGTCTGACCGTAACGAGAAGGTCAGGATCGTTGTGGAGGTCAAGAAGGATGCAAATCCCGATGTAGTCCTTAACCAGCTCTACAAGAACTGCCCTCTCCAGGACGCATGCTGCGCCAACATGATCGCCCTTGTTCCTGACAAGGACGGTAAGCTGGAGCCCCGTGTAATAACACTTATCGATGCTCTCAAGTACTATGTACAGCATCAGGAGAATGTTGTCCTTCGAAGGACCGAGTTCGATCTTGAGAAGGCTGAGGCCAAGAAGCACCTGGATGAAGGACTCCTTCTTGCCATCGACCATATCGACGAGATCATCGCCATAATCCGCGGATCGAGGACTGAGGCCGATGCCAAGGTCAACCTGAGCAACAGGTTCGGATTCTCCGAGAAGCAGGCCCAGAATATCGTAGATATGAGACTCGGTAAGCTCACCGGTCTCGAGAGGGAGAAGCTTCAGGCAGAGATCGAGGAACTCACCCAGCAGATCGCCCACTACAAGCTTATCTTAAGCGACAGGGAGATGCTCCATTCCACCATCAAGGAAGAGCTTTTGGAGGTAAAGCGCAAGTTCGCTACTCCCAGGGTAACGGAGATCATCCACGGTTCCTTCGACGATATCGACGACGAGTCGCTTATCCAGGAGCAGGATATCGTTATCACTCTCACTCACTTCGGTTATATCAAGAGACAGCTTATCGATACATATAAGCAGCAGCACAGAGGTGGCAGGGGAATCTCTGCCCAGGGTACCAGGGAGGAGGATTATATCGAGAAGATCCTTACCACTACCACCCACAAGTTCCTCATGTGCTTCACCAATACCGGAAGAGTCTTTAAGATCAAGGGTTACAAGATCCCTGAGACCGTTTCAAGATCTTCCAGGGGAACTGCACTGGTCAACCTTCTCAACCTTATGGAGAACGAGAAGATCAGGAACATCATCCCCGTAGACGACTTTGAGAACGAGGAGCTCTATCTGACCATCGCCACAAAGAACGGTATCGTCAAGAGAACGCCTCTTCCCAGCTACAAGAACATCAACAAGAACGGACTTATCGCCGTAAACATCAGGGATAACGACAGCGTTGTAGACGTTTCCCTCACAAAGGAAGGACAGGAGATCATCCTGGTATCTTCTTCCGGTAAGGCTATAAGGTTCAATTCCGATGACATCAGGGAGACGGGAAGAAATACTTCCGGTGTAAGAGGAATGAAGATCGCCGAAGGTGACAGCATCGTCGGAATGGTACCTGTAGAAGAGGGCGGAGAGCTTCTCGTAATATCCAAGAAGGGATATGGAAAGAGAAGTACCGTAGACGACTACAGAGCCCAGAACAGAGGCGGTAAGGGACTTATCACCTATAAGGTAACAGAGAAGACTGGCGAGCTTATCGGATGTACTCTCGTCAATAACGAAAACGACCTTCTTATCATCTCCGATACCGGTGTCATCATCAGAGTATCGGCAGAAGAGATCCCTACCCTTTCAAGGGCTACGTCAGGCGTAAGGCTCATGAGGGCTTCAGGTTCCGCAGTGGTGGATTTTGCCATCACATATCATGAGGAACCTGAAGAGGAAGAGACTGCTGAAGGCGAAGAGACAGCTGTCCCCGAAGAGGCAGATGCAGCCGTAACGGAAGAGAATACAGAGGCTCCGGAGACTGACGGAGAAGACGATAATGAAGCTTGACCGTATCTTAAGTAAGGGCATCTTCAGGGTATCCGTCTCACTTCTGATGACAGTCATACTGGCTATGGCGGTCCTGCCCTGTTTTGTCAGGGCTGATATCAGCCAGCCGGATATCGAGATCCCCACACTGGCAGAGGTTACCTGTTCCTCTTACTGCGTTTATGATAAGACCGCAGATGAGATCATCCTCAGCAAGAATCCCCACGACAGGATCTATCCGGCCTCCATGACAAAGATCATGACGGCCCAGCTGGGACTTGATTACCTGGATATAGACGATTATCTGACAGTATCCCAGAATGCCCTGGATAACGTTACCACCGACTCCACGCTCATGTATGTGACCCTGGATGAGGAAGTAAAGGTATCTGAGCTTATCTACGGCATGATGCTCCCTTCGGGTAATGATGCTGCTAATGTAGTGGCAGAAGGCGTTATCGATGCCATCTATGAGAACTATCCCGCTGACGGCGACGAAGTCGGACCTGACGGCATCAATGCTTCTTATTTTGAGGAAGTGCTGGGAGTCAGCGGAGAAGAGATCTTAGAGAGCTACAAGCTATCGGCATTTGCTGAGCTCATGAACCTCCGGGCAGAGAATATCGGCTGTACGGCTACCCACTTTGTAAATGCCAACGGTCTTCACAGCGACGACCATTATACTACTGCCAGCGACCTGGCCCTTATCATGTCAAAGGCCTGTGAGAATCCAGACTTTAATACTGTCATCAATTCTCCCACCCATATCTTTGAGGCCACGAATGCCCACCCGGACGACGGATGGTCCGTAGTAAGAAATACAAATTCACTCCTGACCGACCCCTGGCTGGCCTCTAAGACCGCAGAGGGGGAGGATACCCATCTTACGGCCTATATCGGAGGTAAGACAGGTACCACATCTGCTGCAGGTACGGGAGTTACATCCTATTGCGTAAACGAGAACGGACACGAGCTCTTTGTTTCAGTCTGCGGTATCCCGTCTGAAAACTACTCAAACCGCGACATGTATGTGGCATCGGTAGTTGCATACGGAAATCTCCAGTGCTGGGAGAACGACCCGGTAACGGTGATCCCCGGAACTGTGGGAGACTACCAGAGATTTAACTGGCCGGTGGACGAGCGTCCCCAGTATGATCCTCTTCTGGTCCCCGGAGACGAGCTTACCCAGGATTATATGCCTGAGGAGTTCTATCAGATCAGAGATGAGGAAGAGGAGACCGGGGAAACTGAAGAGGACGGAGATGCCGTTGTGGAAGAGGGAGCAGTCGATACCGAAGACGGATCCGTACCTGTATCCACACCTACGCCTACTCCCATGCCGGGAACAAAGGAATACTACAAGGCAAAGGTCCTTGATACTTCCATAGGACAGTTTGTCTATCAGAACAGGGTCATTTCCCTTATCGTACTGGTGCTGGTACTTCTTATCATCATCTGTACAATAGTCCTGATCGCCAGGATCACATCCGGTGCCAGAAAGATGAGAAAGAAGAAGGGTGCCCGTCCTTTCACCGGCAATATTGACAGCCTTATATAATGTTTGTTATTTATATAAATACCCGGGAGATCATCTCCCGGGTATTTTAGAGGCATAAAAAAGAGGCTGCCATCAGACAGCCTCTCTTAAAATCATATTCAGTTTGATCAGATATCCTTAACGCTCTCAAGTACAGCGCGGACATTTGCTTCAGACTTGTGAAGGAGTTCCATCTCAGCAGGAGAAAGAGGAGCCTCAACGATCCTCTCGATACCTTCCTTACCGATGGATACGGGAACGTTAAGAACGATATCCTTGATACCGAACTCACCGTTAAGGACTGTACCGCAGGTACGGATGGTGTGCTCATCTGTGAGGATGGATCTTACAAGTGTTGTAGCGGATACTGCGATACCGTTGTATGTAGCACCCTTGAGCTTGATGATCTCAGCACCGGACTTCATTGTTCTGAAAGCGATGTCAGCCTTCTCCTCATCTGTGAGGGACTTGCCTGTGATACGTGCATACTCGTCAACCTGTACGCCTGCGATGTGTGTCATGCTCCAAGCGGGGAACTGTGTCTCACCGTGCTCACCGAGCATATAACCGTGAACGTTACGAAGGTCGATGCCGCCAAGGTGCTGGCCAAGGAGATATCTGAAACGTGCGGAGTCAAGGTTTGTACCGGAACCGATGACCTTGGAAGAAGGAAGTCCGGACCACTGTGCAATCTTGTATGTAACAACATCACAAGGGTTGGATACAACAAGGATGACACCACCGTTGTAGTACTTCATGATTGAGTCTGTGATGATCTTTGCGAGCTTAACGTTCTTAGCTGCAAGATCCATTCTTGTCTCGCCTTCTTTTCTGGGGATACCTGCTGTTACGATGATGACGTCAGCGTCCTTGATCTCATCGTAGTCACCGGCATGGATATCCATCTGGCCGAGGAAAGGAAGACCGTGTCCGATATCGAGGACCTCACCCTGTGCCTTATCCTTGTTTACGTCAATAAGAACGATCTCAGATGCAAGCTGCTGGAATGTAAGAGCGAATGTGATAGTAGCTCCGACTGCGCCTGCACCGACAACGCAGATCTTTGAACCTCTGGTGTTACTCATAGGAATAAACCTCCAAATACATTAATATATGATCGACAGCAAATCGTTGCCGTGATGTGAAAACGATACTGCAAAAGAATAATACCAAATCTGCCATGAGTTTTAAAGGAAATTCTTATTAATAACTTGTTAAATAAATATACATCATATATGGAATGGTTTGGTGATTTTGTACTCATAAAACAGGTGCGATTTTAGCCTCCTAAAGTCCAGAAAAAAGTTTTTGAATAATTGGAAAAAACCGCTTGACATAAACGGTTTGACGATATATTATTAACAAGCACTTTGCGAAAGGGAGACCTGGAGCGAAGGGGCACGGATCTTGAAAATTGAACAGAAT
>JAGAFH010000051.1 GCA_017612755.1 Clostridiales bacterium | reverse complement strand
ATTCCGATATCTCCGCTATCGATATGGGAAAGAACGAGAAGGAACTTAACTACGTTCTCAACTACACCATCAAGAGCGCTACATTTGATATCGACAGATTCCAGTTCAACACATCTGTTGCCCGTATGATGGAACTCATCAATGCCATCAACAAGTACCAGCAGCTTCCTGATGCCAAGCCCCAGATGATCCGCTATGCAGCAGAAAAGCTCATCCTTCTTCTGAGCCCCTTCGCTCCCCACATGACTGAGGAGATATGGTGTGAGACCTTCGGCAACGGATACTCCATCTTCAACCAGAAGTGGCCCGAATACGATGAGTCTGCTCTCGTTAAGGATGAGATCGAGATCGCAGTACAGATAAACGGTAAGGTAATGTTCAAGGTGGATATTCCTGCTGATGCAGACCAGGATGCAGTAGAAGCACAGGTCAAGGCAGACGAGAGACTTGAGAAGTCCCTTGCCGGAAGAAATATCGTAAAGTTCATCTACGTTAAGGGAAGACTTGCCAACATCGTTGCCAAGTAATAACAGATAACAACATAAAACAAAAGGCTGTCTCTCATGAGACAGCCTTTATTGTTTACTGCTTTTTCCAGGCTTTGTACTTCTGGATACCTTCTTTAAGAAGAGGTGCCAGATCAGGCTCCAGCCTTGTGAACATTCCTGCGGAATAGATCACATTTCCGAGTTCATGGTAGGAATAGACCTTCTGGGGATCTCTTGCAAATTCCACAAGAGCATCCTTTGCCACATCCATGGGGCCTCCACCATATGACTTAGGCTTGATCACTGTTGTTATCTTCTCGAGCAGTTCTTCAGAGAAGATGTCCGTCGGCTTTAAAGCCGGTATTTCCTTTTTCTTTCCGAACAGACCCATAAGCATCTTTCCTCCCTTTCAGTTGATACCCTGATTATACTTTATTAACCCCTGGGAATGCCATAAAAAACGCCACAATATGGCACCGGCTATGGCACTTCCATCTGTTTTGCCTTTGAAAATGCCATAGTATGTCACCGGCTATGGCAATAATGCAGGTATTGCCGGAAGAAGTGCCATGCATTGGCACTAACTATGGCATTTTCGCAACAAAAAAAGCGGCTGCAATGCAGCCGCCTGAAGTTTATGTGAATACTCTTCTTATGGTGACGATGGGATGTCTGTCGATATCTCCATAGACGACTCCGTAATTGACGCCTCGGGCATCGATACACTGACCGCCACCCACGTAGATACCTACGTGTCCGCAATATCCTCCGCCTGTATCCCAGCATACGATATCACCGGGCTGTACATCTTCTCTTGCTACAGATACGCCGACTGAGCAGAGAGACTGGGAATAGTGAGGGAGAGTAATTCCCAGTTCCCGATAGCAGTAGCAGACAAGACCTGAGCAGTCTACGGCTGAACTTGAGCATGCACCCCATACATAGGATACGCCCAGCATAGATTCAGCTATATTGGCGATAGTCTGTCCGTTGTTACCGGTATTGACATATGTTCCGCCTACGACCTGGGAATAATCGGTTCCGCCGCCGGAAGAGGATCCACCTCCTCCGCCACCGCCGTTATTAGCAGGTGCAGGTGTAGGGGTAAATGTAGGAGTAGGCGGAGGTGTCTGGGTAGTATAGGAAATATATACATAACCCTCAAGTCCGCTGTTAGTCGTTACGTGATACCACTTATCGGCAACATTATCCGCAACCAGGTGTGTCTCGTCCGGAAGGGTTGCAACTACTTCACTCTCTGTGGAAGGCTCAGAACGAAGGGTAAGACTGTCAGTATCTACCCATACATCCCTATAGATAGCCTGCCATACCATCTCATAAGAGAGAGTGTCGGTAAGGACATATCCTTCGACTCCGTCCTCTGTTCTGATCTTGGACCAGGAATCACCTATACCGATCCTTATGACGCCTTCGCCCATAGCGATAGGCTGGATAGTAGCAGAGCTCATGTCAGGCTCTTCCTTGATGATGGAATCGGGAGCCTTGATGTAGTACTGGGTCTCATCGGGAGCAAAGTACAGAGGATCGAGGAGCTCGATCTTAAGCCCGGCCTCATCATATTCCTGGTAAACAGTATATGCGGGGACGTCACCGTACTCGCTCTCAGATGAGGATGCCTCATAATCCTCATTATATGTAGCACTGATAGTACCGCCGTTCATAAGGTAATCGATCATCTCATCATCGACTTCCTCATCGGGTACTTCAACTTCTTCCTCTTCGATTGCTTCTTCAGGGAAAGTATCGGCATATGCCCTTCTTACAGTCAGATTAGGACTTGTTCCTTCTCGGACTCCAAGAGGCAGCCCCACGATGGGATATGCCACCGAGAAGCAGACGATTATGGATAAAATGTATTTTCTTGCATTACTCTTTTTCATAATTATACCTATTAAAGATTTTAGCATCCGAATGCAACTTTTATGATTCAGTCATATAACCTTACTGTTACAATTATGCCTTTCAAAATGGCCTGAAAATGGGGAAAAATAGGGCAATAAAACCTTGTAAATCAAACAAAAGGCGATGTAACAGTGTTACAAAGCCTTATTTTTCAAGGGTTTTCAGACTTCAATTTCTGAAGCCCATTACGTTGACCGTAGCGACAGTTCTCTCCTTTTCGTCGGTAATATGGACCAGAAAATTACAGATCTTCCTGCCGTTCTTGATAACTTCAGTCTCAGCATAAAGGACTGATCCGTTGGCCGGAGAATTGAATACTATATTGGAACTTAATGTCATTGAGCGGAGCTCCCCGCAGTTGGCTGCCAGAGCGAAAGTAAAATCAGCCAGAGTGTAGACGCAGCCTCCCATGACCACATTATTAGCATTCAGATGTCTGTCCTCCACGACCAACCTTGTCTTTGCATAACCTTCTGATACTTCAAGTATCTCGATGCCGGTCATGGCTGCAAATCTGTCCTTGGCAAAAAAATCTCTTATCTCTTCAGGCTTCATATGTACAACTCCTCGACTATGATTCAAGTAATTATATCATTAGACACGAGAATAATTCCCTAAATCGGGAATCATATCCCGCTTTTTAGGGAATTATTACAAATATTCCCGAAAACCGTCAATACAAAGACGATCTTCGGGAATCCGGATTTTCGTTATGGAAGTGCAGTTACCAGATTATCACCGATATTAGCTACGGTAGTCACCTGGTAGATGTCGGCTGTCTGGATAAAGACTACATCGTTCTGGGTAACGAATACATAGTTGAAGAGATTGCCGTTACCCATGGAATCGGAATAGAAGTAGTTATTTCCTTCGTAGACGATATCGCTCTCAAAGGCTGTCCTCATACTCTGCCAGCAGGCTTCAGCGTCCTCCCTTGTCTCGTAGGACAGGATCACCAGATCGATATTGTTGCAGTTGACAGTGATGCCGTATTCATCCCTGTTATCCTCATTTACCAGTTCGGTAGCCAGAGCAGTATCTATAGTGATCACGGTTCCGTAGACATAGTTTAAGGTGGAATCAAGCGTACTTCCTTCACCGTAGTTCACATCAGGGTCCATAAGTCCGCCCATATTCACTTCCAGGGTCTGCTCATCATATAAGCTGCCGTATGTATCCAATGAGTAGATAACAAGATCGATATAACCGTTGCTTCTGTAACTTGTTATCGTCTCCTCACATAAGAAGAGATATTTGATGCCGGTATCATCTATCTTAGTGGCGAGAAGATATTCAGGTTCGCCATAGCCCATGATACGGGTGGGGTTGTTGTAAAGCTGGTAGTATGCGTCCATCAGTTCGTCAGGGATATCTGCTGTGATATCAACTGTCCAGCCGCCGTTATTGGGAACATCCTCAGCTCTTACGATAGAGTTTTCCGCTACAGTCTCGATACCGAAAGGCACTTCATTAGTAATGGAGATATTTCCGGCCTCATCTTCCTCAGTGAAGACGAAGGCACAGTTTCCGTCCGGATCCTGACAGAAAAGGACCCGGAGAAGTGCTGTATGGTCAGGGTGGAGGCACTCCTTATATATCACATAAGCTACAGGTGTATATCCTGCATCAGTTACCATATCAATGATCTCGGAAGGGACAGAGTCAGAGTCTTTGGAAGAAGGAACAGCCCATGTCCCATAGGTATAGAATATGGATGATCTTGTAGGAGGCTCGGAAACAGAGATATCAGGGCACTGGCTCATCAGATTCAGGGTAAAACAGGATTTCTCCAACTCCATATACACGCCTTCTGTTCCTTCGCAGATATATGTGAGCATCAGATCATCATTTGATGTGCAGTAAAGATTTGCTGTTGTAAGGAAACAATAGACAGGCATGTCTTCGACAGATCCTTCGCCAAGATAAGCAAGAGGCGTTTTGTACATATCATTTACATCACATGCACTGTTATAGATCTCATAAAGTTCATCCGTGATCACACCATCCTCAGAAAGGGTCCACATTCCCTGGTATTCAGGATGATCGGAAAGATATGTCTCAGTAATATCCGCCTCAAATCCCTGCTGAAGATCAAAATAAAAAGTATTACAGAAACTGCAGTTTCCCTGAGCATCCTTATTCACGAAAAGATAGAACCACTGATCCGCCTTACACAGGAAACAGTAATTACAGGAATCATCGTCCATAGACTCCTCTTCTGCCACAAGGGCCACGGTCGTATAATCAGATCCGGCCTCATCGAAAACAGTATCTATATCATCGGGGATCCCCGTGTCCTGAAGGACAGTCCAGTAGCCGGGAAGAGTGAGCTGCTGAAGCATTGACTCCTTCCATGTTCCAAGCTCTAAGGGGGTCTCGGGAATTCCGATCAGTCCTGCGCCGGTATTGGGAGCCGTAGCAGTCTGGACCTGGGGCTCTTCCAGGATCCACTCTGTAGTTTCAGTTGTTTCTTCAGTCTCTTCCTCTAAGACTTCTTCAGTTTCTTTTTCCCTGTCCTTTTTATCATCAGTTCTTTTTTCGCCGCTGCATCCCGCTATTCCGGATGCCATCATTACCATTGCCATGATGAGGGATATTTCTTTTTTCATCTCAAGATTACCTCCGTTTGTTTTCCGTACACCATATATCACGGAAAAGATCCGGGAAGGTTGCATCAGACTTTTCTTACGAGAAGCTCCACCACAAAACCATTGTCGTTATAGTAGTTCATACCGCCCCTCTGTTTTTCCATATAGAAGTTGACGAGGTAGAGGCCAAGGCCGTAACCGGACTTGTCTTCCGCATTCTTTCCCCTTGAGAACTTCCCGATGATAAGAGGAAGATCTTCCTCGTCTACACCGGGACCTTCATCCCTTATGGTGATCTTTAAGAACCGGCTCTTTGTTCCATCCTTATCAGGGGTCTCTTCTGTCACATCAAAGCTGACGGTTATATCAGTTCCGGCGTACTTTATGGAGTTTCCGATAACGTTATCGATGACCTGCTCCATCCTGAGTTTATCAAGATATACAAGGCACTGGGGGATGTGGTTTTTGAAGATTATATTGGCATATTCCCTGTAGCTTTCGAAGAAGCCTTCGATAACGCTGGACTGGGTCTCCTGAGGATCGACTTTGATCTCGTCCACTTCACCTTCCGTTACGCTGAAAACATTTTCTACCAGCCGGGTGATAACATCGGATTTTTCTTTTATGTAACCTATCTTTTCTAGAGTGTCTTCCGCGTCCTTTATCTCCTTTTCGCTGCCTTCCTTTTTCCTGATCTGATACTTCATGTCCAGGACTTCGCAGGTGGCTGCTATGGTGGCTACCGGAGTCTTCAGGTCATGGCTTAATTCCGCTACCATATCCCGCTTTGCTTTCTGGGCTTCCACTTCTCTTTTCCGGGATGTTTTAAGTTCATCCCTCATCATGTCAAAGCTCTCGGTGAAGCCTCCGAAGATATTATGCCTTCTCATGGGAAGCTTAACGTCAAGATTTCCCTTGGCGATCTCGGATGCGTATTCTTCCATCTCTTCTACAGGCTTTATGTTGAGATTATAGACAAAACCTATAAGAATGTAACCGGACACCAGGACTATCCCCCAGAAGACCAGCACTGCAGCAAAGAGCTCCTGCCTTCCTCTGTTAAATCCTTCCTTTATGGGTTCCAGTACGTTTTTGTAGGCTTCAAGATCATCCATGCTGAAAGAAGCAGTGATCTCCACTGACATGCGGGCCTTGAGCCAGACCACGGCAAATGCCGCCAGGGCAGCCAGCATAAAGACGGTAAAGATGATGGTGATGTTTCTTATGGCCTTCATAATTCGAGGATATATCCTGTTCCCCAGACAGTCTTTATGAACTCCGGATCGTTGGGATCTTTCTCCAGTTTCTCCCTGAGCTTTCTTATGTGTACATTAAGGGTACCGTCACCGTAGAAAGAATCGCCCCAGACTTCATCGAAGAGCTGCTCTTTGGTGACGATGGTATTCTTGTGATCATATAAGGTCTTAAGAAGAGCGAACTCTTTTGCCTTAAGGCTGATCCTCTCCCCTTCTTTTATGACTGACATGGTGGCAGGATCTAAGAAGAACTTTCCGTCCTGTTCTTCCTTAGGCTGTTCAGAAACTGCATTTTTAAGCTGCTCCGCCCTCTTGAGATTGACCTTTACCTTGGCAAGGAGAACTGACAGGGAATAGGGCTTTTTGACATAGTCGTCTCCGCCGATGCTCAGGGCCACCAGCACATCGTCGTCGCTCTGTCTGGCACTTATGAAGATGATGGGAAGCTGGTAGTATTCTCTTATCTTCTTACATACATCAAAGCCTGATCCGTTTCCCAGGTTGATATCAAGAAGGATCAGATCCGCTGTGTTCTCCTCCAGAAAAGCGTAGCAGGACGCAGCACTGTCTACGTACTGCGTCCTGACACCTAACATCTCGAAATATTCTGCCGTCATCTTGGCAAGTTCTGTCTCATCATCAACTATAAGGCAATCGTAATGCATCTTATCTTCTATCCTCCGCATCGATACCATCATAGCATATTTTCTTATATTATTCTTCGGTGATCATCTCGATAGGGATGAGCTTTCTGACCTTAAGTCCGGCTGTTCCGGAAGTCAGGAGAGCTATCAGGATGATGCCTGCTGCAGTAACAGCTATCCAGAAGAACGGAAGTCCGAAGGCGATCTTCTTGATGCCCATGTAGGAGAAGGCCCCCATGATCACCGCCTTGCCGGCAGGCTGTGCCAGTAAAGCCCCGAGAAGGCATCCCGTAATGATGGCCGGGATATTGGAGATGGCTATCTGGGAGATAAGCTCCATAGTGCTCATTCCAAGGGCCTTATTGATACCCATACCGCGCCACTCTCTGGTGATCTTTGCCCTGACGATCAGGGATTCCACAAATATGACTATAAGTGCAGTCAGTACTGCCAGGATGATGCCCATGGCCTTAAGTGCCGTGGCAATACCGCTGACGGAACCTTCCATAAGATCTTCCGTATTGGAAGTCATGAGCTGGATATCATGCTCTTCAGCGTAATCCTTCACCCTTGACTCCAGGGTCTTGTAGTCCACCCCATCTTCCGAAGTGATATAGTACTCGCTGATATTTGATCTGATATCAAGTCTTTCAAAGGCATCCAGCGTGACCACTGTGGTCCTTCCGGCATTCTGCATCTTCTGGTTAAGTCCCACGACGATAAACTCAGCTGTTTTATCTCCTGCCTTGAGGGTTACCACATCACCGACCTGGGCGCCTAAGTCCTTGGCAACCGTCCAGGTGAGCATGATCTCATTATCAGACTTGGGAACTCTTCCTTCGATAAGGACTGTGTTTATGGCATATTCCATATCCTCAACTCCGAAGGTGTTATATTTCTCGGAAACGCCCTGATATTCCACAGTCAGTTCACGGGTCTGGCTTACATAGACATTCTTTACGCCTTCTATTTCCCTGAGATCGTCACTTAAGCCCTCCTGGGCCACAATACCCATATTTCCCAGTTCGAATCCCATTACACTGAAGAGGGGGCTGTCCTTATCCACCTTAAAGTTCTCCATCATTCCGAATCCGATAAGAGTGGATATGGTAAGGATAGCTACTATCAGTACCATAGCTATGTTCTTCCTGAGGCTTCCGAATGTCTCCTTAAGGGAAAGGGTAACAGGAAGAGGAAGATCCGTCTTTTCAAAGGAGAAAAAGTTCTTCTTGAAGTTATGGGAAGAGATCCCGCCTCTTAAGGCATCCAGGACAGTTACGCTGTTATACTTCCTGCTGATGATACGTACGGTGATAAAGACCACCAGGAACATCAGTGCCGTCGCAATAAGAGCAGCCGTCATGTCGATATTCTGATTCCATGTTATACCCAGAAGATAAGTAAACACACTTCCCATGACCGGGATCGAAAAGAAGGATATGGCGATACCTGCTGCAGTTCCTGCAAGAGCTACCAAAAGCAGCTGGAGGGTAAGGGCATTCTTAAGTTCCCTGACCGTATATCCGCAAGCTTCCAGGATACCAGTGTTCTTCATATTCCTCTGGATAAAGTTGCTGACACTGAAGGAGATCGTGATCAGGGAGATAAGGAGGATCATAAGGGCGAACACCAGGATGATCGCTACAGCCACATAAGGGAAGATAGTATTTCCCATCCTGACCAGGCTCCAGTTTATTGTCAGTCCCAGTTCATAGCCTGCCTCCGGGTCCTGCTCTGTATAAGGGGTTATAAGCCTGTTGTATTCTTCTGTGATCTCCTGCTCGATCTTTCCCAGGTCTGCATCAGGGGCATCAACTATGCCTTTATACAGATCAAATTTTTTAACATTTACCAGTTCTTTCCCATCCAGTCCTTCAAAGAAGGAAGGAGATACATAAACATAGTTCATGGCGATGTTCATAGAGGAGCAGAAATAAGGATTTTCCGTAAATCCGGCAACCTTCAATTCATAATCATCCTCATCGATCTTTAAGGCCAATACATCCCCTTCTTCAAAGGATCCTTTCATAAGAAGAGGAAGCAAAACTTCATCATCGGCAAGAGTAGTGCCTTCAGGAACCACATCCATGATCTGAGGATCATCATTAAATCTTTCGAAAATAAACTCGTAGTCCATATATGAGTCATCTCTGCCATTCTTATACTGGACCGCCCCGTAAATGACAGGTGTACTCTCATATTCAGAGATACCGCCCTTTTCGAAGGCTTTCTCAATGCATTCACGGGACACGTCAGATCTGTCTACCGCAGCCAGCATATGGGCTCCGTTCACCTCTTCAAATCTCTTGTCATAGGCCTTGGATATACCCATGATATCCGAGGCGGAATTGAAGATCAGGAAAGAAGAGATCAGGATCATTACGAAGAACGTGATCATATCACCCTTCTGTTTCTTCATGTTATTAAATGCGATCATAAAAAGATTATTCATCTTCATTACTTCCTTTCATTACCAGCCCTGGTTCTGGAGAAAATCCTTCAGCTTTCTGTGTCTTGCGAGAGCTTCTTCCCTTCTGGGATTTGTCTCATCCTTGTAGTCGCCGGCATATTCACCCAGATCAATGTCATCCCTGATGACGCCGTCGGAAAGATATATGACCCTGTTTCCCCTCTCCGCTGCCTTTATGGTGTGGGTGACCATTACGATGCTCTGGCCTTCACCGTTAAGTTCGGAAAGGATATCCAGAACATTATTGGTATTCTGGGAGTTAAGAGCACCTGTCGGCTCATCTGCAAATAAGACCTCAGGCTCGTTTATGACTCCTCTTACCACCGCAACCCTCTGCTGCTGTCCGCCGGATAACTGGGTAGGAAACTTTCTGAAGTCCTGCTCTCCGATCTCAACTTTTCCGAGAAGGGTCTTTGCTTTTTCCGCCAGAGCCTTCCTGTCCTTATTTTTGAGAAGACCGCTTATCATTACATTATCCAGGGCGCTCATGGAATCATTTAAGTAGTTCTGCTGGAAAACAAATCCCGAGTAGTTTCTTCTGAAGAGGGCCAGCTTGTCGTTGGAATACTTTGAGATCTCCACATCCTTACCATCCACATGGTATGTGACTGTTCCCAGTGTGGGCCTGTCCATTCCGGAGAGGGAATAAAGAAGTGTACTCTTTCCTGATCCGGAGTTTCCCATTATTACCGTGAAGTCCCCCTTGTAGATAGAAAGATCCAGATTCTTAAGTACATGCTGCTGGACTGACTCGTTGGAAAATGTTTTACAAAGGTCCTTGGCTTTCAATACAACTTTCTTATCAGACATATCATCAAACCTCCGTTTTCTCGTCTTATGCCACTACTATAATCCAATCATCACAAGAGGTCTTAAATTGTTCCTTGCCCATTCCTTAACTGTTCCTTAAATGACAGAAAACGCCTGTTGTCATTGGATTTAATAGATATTTAAGAAATACTTAATCTCGATTTTAAGACTGGACAATATAATGATGTTATCCTGAAACCACAAACAGAGAACGGAGGAAACGGAAATGAAAGATTATGACATCAAGGTAAGAGGAAGAAACGAGATCGATTTCTTTGGAACAGACAACGATACTATAGTCGTTCCTTCAAACGTAAAGCTCGATACAGACAGGGATAATGCAGATATCGATATTAAGGCAGGAGAAAAGGCTGTTATCGGCATTCCCAATGTGGCAGAACATGTTGAACTGGACATCATGGATTCAAAAGTATCCATTAAGGATCTTTCCTTTGAAAAACTTGAGATCGATGCAAAGGGAAATATCGAGATCACGATAGATAATGTATCAGGACCTATCGATATAAACATGGTAAGCGGACAGGCAGTACTTAAGGTTCCTGCAGGGTACTCCTTCAGGACCAACAGGGAAGGAAAGAATAACTTCATCGAATGCGATATCCCCCAGGATATCTCCTCCGGTAATGTTATTGAGTTGAACGGTAAGAATTCTTCACTTAAGATCATTAATAAATGATCCTGTTTTTCTCCGTATTAAGAAAGCCGCGGACCCCTCCCGCGGCTTTCTTTTATTTGTCTTCCGTTTGTGTTTTTTATGATGCAAGAGTTCCGAGATCGATGACTGCAGTCTCTACGGAATCAAAAGATCCGTCAGCATCTGTACAGATATAGACCAGTTCCCATCCCATGGGAGCCGTATCACCGGGAACAGAAACCTGACTTAAGAAACAGTAATCATATCCCGAAGATACCCTTGTTCCGAGACATCCGATGAAGTTGTCCACCAGCTCGAAAGATACGTTATTACACATCTCATCGATGACTGTATCCTGTTCGGGAGTGATATCCGTATAGACCGGGATCTCCCAGGCTCCTGCAGCCTGTCCTGAAGGGATGGAGCCTTCCACTACCATGCCATTCTGGTCAGGATCCGTATCATATCCCAATATGGTGATCTTTGTTATCTCTGCTTCTCCCTGAAGATCTTCGTAGATATATACGAGGGCCCAGTAGGGAACGGGATCCGGGACGACTGCAGAGGCTCTGCAGAGGAAGCAGTGGTTTGTACCTGCTACCACCTGGGATCCGAGATAGTACATGGGATCATAATCCACTCCGTCAAGATCTCCCACAGCTTTATCAAAGACAGCTTCTCTTTCGGAATTTACAAGGTAGTCGGATGCGATCTCCCAGCCTCCTACTACCGGTGCGTTATAGATGATGTCATCTTCTGTTTCCACTGTTGTCTCTTCTGTCTCATCAGGTTCAGTCGTCTCTTCCGTAACTGCTTCTGTGGCGATAGTGTTTTCGATGACAGGATCTTCACCCTCATCCTTGGAAGCTGTGCCATTACATGCCGTAAGGAATAATGCGGAACATATGATGATCGCTGTTAACTTTTTCATTTTGTGAAAACCTCCGTTTTGCGTTTTTGTTTCTTACCATATAACACGCAGAAAAATATCTAAGGTTTCATCAGCCGGTAATATTTATGCTGTTCTGCGACCAGTCCTTTTTATAATCCCTGGGAGTCATGCCATAATACTTCTTGAAGGATTCAGACATATAGCTTACGCCCTTAAAGCCTACAAGTTCCGCTATATCTGTCATGTTGAAGCTGCTGGACCTTAGATACTCCGCTACTTTTCGAAGGCGGAAGTGCATCAGATAATTGACCGGGGACTCACCTACATATTTATGGAAGATGATATTACATAGGGATTTGCTTATATTGGCACTGCCCGCGATCTCATCAAGGGTGACCGTTCCCTGATAGTTTTCGGATATATAATGCATCATGGTCTTAAAGGGGATCATGTGCTGGTCGGTCCCCTCGTCGCTTTCCAGGATACCTAAAGTCTCACTGTAGCGAAGCATCAGTTTCCAGATCTTAAAGAACTGGAGTGTGACTGAAAAAGGATCATTTCTCATGTCAGGAAGGGCGGTCACCAGATCATACATCTTCTCCGCATTTTCGTTATAATCCCGGAACCTCAGATATGCTATATCCGGATTGTCTATTATGGGCCTTATATACTTCATCTCCACCGCAACGGTAGACATAAGGATGGCCGGATCTATTACGCAGATAACATACTTGGCCTTCTCCTCCGAAATGCTCATGCTGTAGTGGATCTGGTTGGAATTGACGATAATGGTATCGCCCTTGTTGAGGATGATGGTCTTTCCGTTTACGGAATAAGCCATCTGTCCGTAGGTGACCGTGTTTATCTCTATATCCTTATGATAGTGGGGCACCCTCTCCCAGGTGACCTTGGGCTTCACCCACCCGTCATAGATATAGGACGGAAAAGTGGGGTCGTCATAGTTGACGATCTCCGAACCGTCGTCACGCTTAACGATCAGTCCCAGTTTCATTCTGTCCATATAAGATACCCCTCTTTCTTCCACGAAAATATAACAATCTTACATCTGTGTGGAATATAGTTATAATATCTGCGAATTTTCCCTGTAAAAATCGGTTTATACATAGAATATACTTGTATTACGCAAGAAAAGCAAGACGTCAGCGCTTTTATAAAAAGAGGTGTGAGTAATGGAAAATGCAATAGTAATGAAAAATGTATGTAAGGACTTCAAAGTGTTGAACCGCCATGAAGGACTTAAGGGAAGTATAAGGGATCTTTTTTCGAGGGACTATAAGACAGTCTCCGCAGTAAAGGATGTATCCCTTGAGATAGCAAAAGGCGAGATCATCGGATACCTGGGACCTAACGGTGCAGGAAAATCCACTACCATCAAGATGATGACAGGGGTCCTGGAGCCCACTTCCGGCGAGATACTGGTCAACGGCGTGGTGCCCTATAAGGAGAGGACAAAGAACTCGGAAAATATCGGTGTTGTTTTCGGACAGAGATCCCAGCTGTGGTGGTCCCTTCCCCTCATCGAATCCTTTAAGCTCCTGCGGGACATCTATATGGTAGATAAAAAAGATTATGAAGACATGATAGAGCTTTACAGATCACTTGTTGATATTGAGCCTATCCTTCACAAGCCGGTACGCCAGATGTCCCTGGGCCAGAGGACCTTAAGCGATATCCTGGCAGCCTTCCTTCATAATCCGGCTATCGTATTCCTGGATGAGCCTACCATAGGTCTGGACGTATCCATGAAGGACAAGATCAGATCTCTTATCAGGGGACTTAATTCCGAGAAGAACACCACGGTCATCCTCACCACCCACGACATGGGTGACGTTGATGCCCTCTGCAAAAGGATCGTCATCATCGATAAGGGCTCCAAGATCTACGACAACGACATCGAACATCTGAAGTCCTACTTCGGAAACTACAGGACACTTAAGATGAGACTGTCTGACGACAACTGGGTGGAGGAAGTCATCGACGAATCCAAGCAGGACATCATGAAGATAATCATGGAAAGGCAGAAGGAACAGAAGATAAAGGATCTGAAGCTGGAGGAGATCTCCACGGAAGAAGTCATCAAGAAGATATACGAAGGAGCGTCAAAATGAGCGTAAAAAGATTATTTGCACTGACAAGGGCAGGCATAATGGAATCACTTCAGTTCCGCCTGGGTATCTTTGTCACGCTCTTTGCAAATCTTATATATCTCGTACTCGTATATTTCCTCTGGAAGGCTATATACGATTCTGCGGGAACGGATGTTGTAAACGGCATGACTTTTACGGATACCATGATCTACCTCATCCTGGCTACGGCGCTCTTCAACTTCCTTGAGATGTTCGTCGTATGGGATATGAGCAGATCTATCCAGAGCGGAAAGATAATACTGGATCTTCTTAAGCCCATGAACTACAGAAGATATACTTTCTGGAGCTACTCGGGATCCCACGTTGTCCAGTTCCTCCTGACATTTATCCCCACCTTTATCGTGGTCATGATAATCACCCACGGAGCCATCCACATGGGTCTCAATCTTATCCTTTTTATCCTGTCCACCGTACTGGCCCTGATCGTCAATTTCAGCATGGAGATGATAGTTGCGACTATATGTCTCTATACTGAATCCACCTGGGGTATAAATATCGTAAAAGAGACTATCGTACTTCTTCTGTCAGGAGCATCGATCCCCCTGGCGTTCTTCCCGGAAGCCGCTAGAAAAGTCGTAGACTATCTTCCCTTCAGGGCAGTTTACGATATCCCTCTCACCATCCTTCTTCAGAAGAACGGATCCACGGAACTTTCAGGTCTTCTTCCCATGCTGGGACTTCAGGTCATCTGGTGCCTGATACTCTACATTGCAGGAACATTATTCTGGAACTATTCCGTCCGTAAGATCACAGTAAACGGAGGCTGAAAAGATGAGTACAAATACAGTTTCAAGAAAACGCGGGCTCTCTTTTTACGCCCGGATATATAAGAAGATCCTGATACAGGACTTAAAGAGCAAGATGAGCTACCGTGCCGATTTCATAATATCAACCATCGGCATGATCATGACGAACCTTTCCGGCTTTGTCACCTTCCTGATCCTCTTCAGGAACTTTCCTTCCATCAACGGCTGGGACTACCACCACATGCTCTTCCTCTACGGATTCTCCCTGGTGGCTCTGACACCTGTACAGTGTTTCTTCGACAACAACTGGAACCTCAGGTTCCAGGTCCAGTCAGGAGACTTCATCAAGTACTGCTTCAGGCCTATCAATGTCTTCTTCTACTTCATGTCGGAAGTATTCGATGTAAAGGGACTGGGACAGCTGGCCTTTGGTGTGGGAACTCTTGTCTACGCCTGGTATCACATAGGAATGGAAGTGACCGTCTTAAGGATATGCCTCCTCATATTATTCCTGATAACGGCTTCACTCTTCATGATCGCGATAATGAACTTCGCGGCAGCTACATGTTTCTGGATCGTAGGCTCGGGATATGTCATGGTCATAATGTTCCGCTTCAAGGATTTCGCCAAGTATCCCGCCAGCATCTTCAGCGGTATCTTCAAGGTGATCTTCACCTTCATCATACCCATAGCATTCGTGGCATACTACCCGAGCCTTGCAGTCCTGGATCCCTGTGAAGCACCCGTCCTTTCCTGGTGCGCCCCCCTTCTTGGTATCCTGTTCTTCTGGCTGAGCTATAAGTTCTGGATGCTGGGCGTCAGGAAATACGACTTCACCGGCTCCTGATCTAAGCAGTCTGTTCAGAGTCGTTCTTTGTCAGAAGATAAAGACAATATTGATTCATACTGATGCCTTCTTCTTTGGCATGTAAAGAAAGAGATCTGTGAAGACTTTTCGGAATTCTGAGTTTAAACTGACCGGAATAATCCGAAAGGTCTTCATCATTTTTAGGTTCGGGGATCTTAACTCCATCTTCAAGAGCAGCCTTTATCCAGGCTGCTTTTGCATCTTCCGCATTTTTCAACGCTTCCTCGATAGTATCTCCCGAAGATATACAGCCAGGAAGATCAGGATATCTTACAGCATATCCGCCTTCTTCGATATCAGGGATGATCTCCAATCTATAGGGAATATCCATGTATGGATCAGTTTTCTTCATTATTCCCTTCCTCGCTTTCTACTGCTTCTTTTACAAGTAAGATATAGACTTTTTTCACCGGTCCGTGCCGTGGAATCGTTATGGGCATCTTACCTTCCTTTCGGAAAGTCGCATGACTGCTTCCACCGGAAGACT
>JAGAFH010000050.1 GCA_017612755.1 Clostridiales bacterium | reverse complement strand
GATGTCCCTGGTCTGATCCACGATATCCGGGACCTCATCCGGGGTGATCTCAACATATCCTTCCTCTTCGTCTTCAGATCCCGCCTCATAGCCGAAGGCTTCGCAGAATTCATTAAACTCGGGATAGTCCATGACAGCTTCTGCCATCTCATCCCTGGTGGTCCCTTCCTCCAGCATACGAACCCAGTAATCCTCTGCCGCCTCACTTGCCTCTGTTCCCAGAAGGCTCCCGAAGATCCGGTCTACGTATCCCTGGTTACTCAGGATAATAGCCTGGAATTCTTCCGTTGCCAGGATGTCCCTGACTATGTCTTTCGGAGTGATGGTTCCGGTGGAAAGCTGAAGGGCAGTTATGTCCATCTCCTCCTGCAGCGGGGATCTTCCCAGAAGTCCTGAATAGAAAGCATCTATAAGACCTTCCGCAAAAGGATCCGACTGGGGATCTTCCGGAAGATCCAGTTCAGGTATGGGTTCCCTGGTGGTGGTGGGCGCAGTCTCCCAGGTCTTGTCGTAGGAGACGCAGGACGAGAGGCAGAAGGCAGCAGTCAGGATAAGAAGGATAGTCTTTTTCATTTACGTCAGATCCTTCGCTGCTGCTTGTCCTCATACATCTTCTCGTCGGCTTCCCTGATCATGGCCTCGATGTCCAGCCTTCTGTTGATGGTCCCGGATGATGCGCCGATACTGATGCGGATCTTATAGGGCTTATCCCTGGTGGCCTCATCCTGATCTGTCATCTGCTCGATATCTTTCCTGATGGTCTCGATCTCATCCTCAGCGCTCTCGTCCCTGAGGATGGCAAAGGCGAACTCGTCTCCGCCGTATCTGGCGCAGATGCCGTCCTCCCCGATAGCCGCTTTTATGGCGTGGGCCAGGGTGGTTATGGCGATATCGCCTTCGTAGTGGCCGTAGTTGTCGTTGATGGTCTTAAGGCCGTCCATATCAAGAGAGACCATGGTAAGATTCCTGCCCTTGTTCTTGATGTCGGCCAGGGCGGACTCGATCTTCTTAAAGAATCCTCTCCTGTTATAGATCCCCGTCAGATAGTCGGTCTCGGACAGATTCTCGATCTGTTCGTTGGCCTTCATGAGCTGGCGGTTGTTAAGGACCGCATTGACCATGGCGGAAACGAAGATGGAGAACTCCTCAAATCTCTGCTCAAACCGGAGAGTCATATACTGGAATCCTTCCACTATATATCCAAGGCTTCTTGAGGGTTCCCTGATCTGCTTGAACAGAAGGATATTTATATCACTGTCCTCAGCGCTGATGCTCTTTATATCCGGGATGCCGTTTCTGACATTTCTGTAAGTCTCCCGGTATTTATATTCACCGTTTCTTCCGTGGAAGATGGCCCGGACCGTTTCATCCGGTTCGTTGATGCCGATGAAGTAGTACTGCCATTTCCACAGCCACAGATATTTTTCCAGATCCTTTGCGCCTTCGTCCACGTCGCTCATGCCGATGGTCCTGGAGATAAACCTTCCCATCTCAAGAACATGCCTGAAGTAATCCTGGTTGTTGGATACCAAAGAGACCACCGCTTCGCTCCAGTCCTTGTCTTCCGCCCGGAGGCATCCGCAGGAATGGTTAGGCACCAGCTCGAAATCAAATCCGATGGAATCCGTCTCCCCGGCCATGGACT
This sequence comes from Clostridiales bacterium, assembly GCA_017612755.1. Taxonomy (GTDB): domain Bacteria; phylum Bacillota; class Clostridia; order Saccharofermentanales; family Saccharofermentanaceae; genus Saccharofermentans. Next base: position 10,480 of record JAGAFH010000050.1, on the reverse strand, counting down.
CGTCCCACTTCCTTATCTTTTCGCCTATAAGGCTGGTGACCATGGGGATGTCCGGCTTACATGTACATATGGACGGATTGTGGCACTCACCCTGCCAGACTCCGTCAAAACCGGTGACGATTATGTCGTCCGGGACCTTGTATCCGTACTGCTTAAGACAGTCACAGACACCGATAGCCATGGAGTCGTTGGCGCAGATAAAAGCCTTGGGGAGCTTGTAGCCGGAACTGATGAGACCCGAAAGGACCTGGAAGGCCTGGGCATCCCAGAAATCCCCGTAATGGATCCTCCACTCTTCAAAGGGGATACCGTTCTCTTCAAGGACCTGCTTATAGACGTCGATACGCTCTTCCGAAAAAGCGTTGCCGCGGAATCCCGCGAACATGTCCACGTCCCTTATACCGTGTTTCTTCACCACGTGTTCCACCATCTCCCGGAACCCGCTCTTATAATCCATGACCGCGTTGATGCACCCCTCCTCATACCGCTCGAACATGAAGACGGGGATCTTCTTTTTCAGTCCGTAGGATTTGAGCCTGTCGATAAGGGCCTGGGTCTTCAGCATCTCTCCGAAAAGGATGATGGCCGCATGGTCCATATTGCCCACAAAGTCGGCAAACTCCAGTTCCGTAGCCACCTCCTCCGGATTCTCGTTGGCGATACCGAAGGTGAAACATTCCAGAAGATAATTATCCGAGATCCCGCTGTCCAGCATGGACCTTAAGAAGAGGTTCAGGTTGTCTGCATCTTCCCAGACACCGCAGATGGCGATAGTCTTCCTGATCCTGACCTGCCTTTTCCTGATCTCTTCGTAATTATCCTTCCGGTAGACCCTTACATATTTAACATGCATGGCGGTGTCTTCGTTAAGGACCAGATCCTCATCGGGCTCTCTCGCCTTGGTGCCTCCGACGGCCACGTAGAACACAAGATAGAAGGGCATATCAAAAGGCGTGGGATATGCTCTCTTCTTGCCGGCGATGTCAGTGCTGAACCAGTTATCAACAGTGTGATAGAGCTTACCGTCTACGAAGAAGCTGATCTTTCCCGGCTCCCATTCACAGGTGAAGATATGATATCCATCCGAGAATTCTGTCCCGTCAGGGATCACATAGGATCCCGCATCTTCCCGGAAGGGAAGTCCGTATTCCACAGAGGCCCTGACCGTATCGGTCCGGTCTCCCCTGATCTCCATTACATTGATGCATCCGCTTTCGGGCCATCTTCCGTATCTGTCGTCTTTCGGGAGCATCTGAAAACCGGGAAGGAGGCCTTTGCCCTTGGGCACCTTGATCATAGCCTCGATCCGGCCGTATTTTACGTCATGTTTTGAAAAAGTGTTTACGCGCCCTGAGTAGTATGAGACCTTCCCGTCCGGGCCTTCCGTCTTCTCGGGGCGGATGATGAGTTCGCCGTTTTTTACGCAGACATACTTGTCGCTGGCGATATACTCCTGAAGCTCGCCGTTGATCCTGCCGGGTTTTTGAATCTCATAGTTCCAGTTCCGGACATGGGGGCTGTCCCCGGTAAACTCATCTGACCAGATCAGATGATAACTTTCCGGAATGATATTATTATCCATCTGATAAACTCCCGCTCTCTAAAGCCTCTAATGGGATTTTATCACATCAGAAGTCGGGATTACAGTATTACAAGCCCCAATTCCCTTGCTTTTATGGCAAGTTCCGTCCTGCTCTTAAAGCCGGTCTTGTCCATGAGATTTGCGATGTGGGTCTTGACCGTTGCAGTGGAGATACAGAGCTTGGCTGCGATCTCCTCATTTGTATTTCCGGAAGTGAGTTCCCTCAGAACTTCCAGTTCCCTTTCGGAGAAGTCGTAAGAGCTGGCAAGACCGATCTTTACTTCCGGGGTCTTGTCGGGATAAACGGACTCACCTGCCATGGTCCTGTCCATGATGGAGATAAGGGAATTGGCCTCATCTTCCTTGTACATAAAGCTCTCAACTCCGATCTCTCTTGCCCTCTTGATGAAGGAGAACTCAGGAAGGGATGTGATGACGATGATCTTGATCTCCGGATACTGCTTCTTGATCCTGGCAGCTGCCTCAAGGCCTGAAGCTCCCAGGTCGGTATAGACGTCCATCAGGATAAGATCGATCTCGTTCTTCTGGCAGTAGACATCCGCCAGATCCGCATTCTTGATGGAAAAAGATGCTTCATACCTGTCGCTGTCGGCAAGGGCATTCTCGATGAATTTCCTGACCAGTACCTGGTCTTCAACAATGAGTACTTTTTTCTTATCCACGTCTCTTCCTCCGTTCCGGTAATAATAATCTGACGGCAAACTGAGGCTCTGATACTACAGCCATCTTTCCGCCGTACCCTTCCACTACTTTTCGAAGTCCCGACAGCCCTCCGCCTTCCCTGATCTTCTCTTTGGGCGGGGTCCCGTCATTCGTATATTCTATATAAGTATATTCCACTTTCGCGTCTATCTTAATATAAATATTCTTAGCTTCGCCATATTTATACGCATTTGTCAGACATTCCCTTATTCCCTGGACTAAGATCCTGACCTGCTCCCTGTTGTTTTTGGGAAGTTCCCCTTCAACATGCATCTTTATGCCGATGGCGTCCGCCGCCTCATACATATCATCCAGGACGCCTTCGTTGGAGCCGGGAACAGATGTCTCGCCCTTAAGGCTCAGGGCCTTTTTCCAAGTGTCTATAAGCTCTGCCTTTTCCTCCGGATCCTCGCTTCCCGACTCGATAAAATGCTTCGTCTTAAGAAGGGTCTGGCCCATGTCGTCATGGATCTTGAGCTTGGTGTTAAGTATCTCCCTCTGGACCGTGATCTCATCTACCGAGGCGCCGTAGGACTTAAGTCTCTCGTTAAAGGCGGTGAGCTCGTTCTCCTTATTCATCAGTTCCTTCAGAAGGTTCTCCTCCTCCGTTACTTCCGTAGCCACCAGCTCATTGATCTCCACCTTGTCGATGATGAGCCTTCTGGTATCAAATTCATAGACTTTCCCGTCGGGCATGGTGTACTTGCTGCCGTGCTCGTTTATCTTCGACATGAACTCCCTGGCATCATAGATATCAGTCCCCGTCATGGCCCTGGAGATCTCGTTGATCCTGGTGTTGGCCAGCTTCACGATGCCGTTGTCCCAGAAGTAGCACAGGCCCGCTCCGATCTGGTCGATACCGTCCTTTACCGACAGGGGACCCACATACCTGGTCTTCACTTCGTTGATCACCACATAGAACCCGATGAGAAGGAACAGGAGCAGGAAATCAAAAGTCCCCAGGATCACTGCGGGGGCCTTCATCAGGAAAGCGAAAACAACACTGTCCGTCTTCAGTTCGATATCGGCCAGGGTCTCGATCATGGCTCCGCAGTACACAAAGGACAGAAGGGGCAGTACGATGACCCACTTGTGCCTGATGGGGCTGTTGACGGTGACGGCAAAACTCTTTACGGAAACGTAAAGGATGATCACGTTCACCATGAAGAGCACAAACCTGTAAGCGAAGAGAAGATCACATAACCCTGTCATAGAACGTCTCCTCTCCCTTGGAGATCTCCATACGGACCTCCGTTTTTTCCCTGCCGGTTATGATGACCGAAAGGTAGTCGATACCCGGAAGGTTTTCCTCCACGAAATTCTGGTATCTGGTGAATATATCGAAAAGGAAAAGGGGCTCTTCCTGTCTCGTTCCTATATCGCTGTCGATAAACACCGCAGCATAGGCCCCGGTGAGCTTCACGTACTCCATGGAATCCCTGATGGACAGGTAAAGTTCCGACAGGGGGATCTTGTCCCCCTGGGTGGCCAGGATGACCAGGTTGGCCTTTCTCTTTATGCCGGCTCCGTAAACGGCGCACAGTGCCAGATCCCCGCCGCCGTCCAGTTCCTTTTCCATCTTCTCTATCTGGGTGCCGGCCTCTTTTGCGATGGCATTATAAAGGCCGTTGTTGACTTCATATCTCTTCTTCTTTTCGAGAAGGGCATTCTCGGCGCTGATGAGCTCGTTCTCCTCCGACAGGATCTCCACCCTTCTTCCGATCTCGTTCTTAAGAGCGTTGATCTTCGCCCTGTCCTCATACCACACCAGGGTGCCCCCGGTGATCTTCATGGATTTTCTTATGTGGTCTGACCCGCCCTTGATGCCTCTGGCGGCTCTGGATACTCTTGAGGATGACTCCTCCTCTCCCTCGATGGACATGCAGACCGATGAGATCTCAAAGAGGTTTTCGTAGCCTGAACAGGTGGGAAGGAATCCTATCTGGATCATGGCCTCCCAGAATACCAGGATGGTGATGGAGAAGATCTCCGGCACGTTGTACATTGCGAATATGAGAAGATCCGGTGACACTGCTTCCCTTATGATAAGAAGGGCTCCGCCGGTACCCATGATGATGAAGGGGATCCAGGCGAACTTCCTGCTGGCCGTGATCTTGCACTTCTTGTAAAGGATAAAGAAAGATGAGGCCAGGGGCACCCATACGAAGACCTGGCAGAGGATATAAAGAGGCCCGTGGGTATAATCCAGTATGTCCCCGGTGGGGAACCTGTAGATCAGATGATGAAGATTGTTTGTAAGTACGGCTATGGATATGGCCACTTCAAGAGCGAAGACGATCCTGGGAAGGATACTGCCGGTCTTTATATTCGACTTAACGTCGTAGGCCACCTTAAAGGAAAAGGCCGCGATCATGGAACGGCATGCGCTGTAAAGATACCAGGAAAACAGTGAGATATTAGTATCATGTTCCGGGAATACATACCTGACGGCCCTGCAGACCATGAAGAGGACGATGATATCCGATATAGCCAGAAGGGAATGTCTTATCTTTTTATCCGTGATCCTGACCGCCACCGTCTCACGCCAGATGATGACACCGGGACAGAAGATGATGAGACCGCTCTGAAAGCCAAGAAGTCTTAAGATACCTCCAGCTATTATCAGAGATATCATAAAAGCGAACCATTTTTTGGTATGTACGCTGGCGTTATCCACGATCAGTCATCAGTGTCAAACCTTAGGGAACCGCTGCCACTTCCGGAACCCGGATCGTCCGGCACGGTATCCGAACCTTCAGGCACGAGATAGAGCTGGATCAGAACTGTCTGTGAGGAAGCTCCCTCTGTATAGACAGTGAGAGATATAGTACCCTCGGGGATCTCATCTCCGAAATCATAGGAAATAAATATCACATCGGAGTAATCGGTAGGGGACTCGTAGGTGCCGCCTTCCACCAGAGGTTCATCGTCCAGCATAAGATCATATCTGTATATGTCTCCCGCATCGGAATAATCCCAGGTCTCTATACCGAAGCACACCATGTTTCCGGTGAAGAAAGCCTCATGCTGATAGACCGCATCCTCATACACAGCGGGTATGAACAGCTCCATACCTTCAGGAAGTTCCGTCTCCCAATACTGGGAAGCGATACTCTGGTATGCTGCATCGGACATACGGCCTTCATCGTGAAGGAGCTCCACAGCCGCCAGCATAGTGCTTTCATCAACACCTTCAAGGATAGAAAAGAGATTTTCTATACAGTCAGGAAGGATATCCCCGCAACCATCTGTAACAATAGAATAGTTACCATAATCATCACAGGTCACTTCAACGTAAAATGACTTGTCGGCAGTAGCTGTACACCCCTGTAAGGCAGTCGTATAGATATCTGCATATGAACTGAAGAATGAGTTCAGGTCAATGTTAAAATCGTAGCTGTCATATACAGCAGCGAAAGGCTCCAGCAGATCGGCAAACAGGGGAACAAAACTGTCCTCGTCCAGCATCAGTTCCTGAATAGCTGCCATATCATCCACCGCATCTCCGGAAATAGAAACGCCATATGTATTATCATTCACATACTGGGCTGTATATGTGGGTTCATAAGTGGAAAAATAAGCGGCCATCATCTCGTCAAGGCTGTCTGTGATCTCCTGGTCGATATCATTATCATAGAAGTAATATTCAAGATCGAGAGCATCGATAACATCATCTTCTGTTATGCCGGCCATAGCGAGAGCATCCATACCGGATCCGCCGGCCATCATACCGATAAACTGCTGCGCAAACTCTATGGAATTCTCCTCGTTAATACCTCCGAGAGACAGGTCTTCACAAAGATCAGAGAAGAAAATGATAATGTCCGATGCGGAGTCGGGATCTACGGACCACTCATCATCCTCATAGACAAAGTTTACCGTCAGCTCCGTCTCTGTTATCTCCTGTTTTTCGTCCACAGCCGTTATCACTTCTCCCATGAGAAGATCGCCGCCGGCGGTGATGGCTTCCACATCGGAATAGGATACTGTCACAAGACAGGTGGCTTCCTTGTCCATCTTATGGACTTCGATCTCCCCGATCTCATAAGTGCTGTTGTACATCACCTCTTCCATAAGAGTGAGCTGCTTGTTATCATCGGGCAGCTTTTTCATGAAGTGTTCATCCCCGTCCAGAACGGTTCTGGCAGCTCTTTCATATCTGACCTGTAAGATCTCAGACATGAAAGTATCCGCCTTTTCTTCGATGGCGGCTCTGTCTTTAGACGTAAAAAGCGAGCATCCGGTCAAAGAGCCCGCAAGTACAGATACGGCGAGTATAACGCCGGTTATTTTCCTTCTCATAATATGAAATCTCCCTTATCTCATGCTCCGGCTTTTGAAGTCTCCGGAACTCTTTTAACTATAATGTCAGCGGCGATACAGATGCCCACCCAGACTAAAGTTACGAGAACAGCCATGGTGACGCCCACTGTTGCCATCTCATGAAACATCTCTGCCGCGTCGGAAGGATCGGACATAGCCGTAAGGAAAGGAAACCAGGGTGTTACTTCGCCATGCCAGATATGCTCGAAAGCCAGGAGGAAAGATCCTCCCACCAGCATTCCGCTAAGCCATTTAAGCTTAACGCTCATAGGTATCTTTACGGACTTTCCGGAATTGTCTTCCTTCCTAGATACGACCTTCTTAGCAGCGGCGACTGCTATTGCTTCAGCGGTAGGAACGAGGAAACAGGCCATGATCTTTTCTCCTTTTGTTTTATATAGGTGATTTTATCACAAAAGAGGCTTCAGGTTCACTGTACGTTATAGTTGACCCGGCAGAGAACACTTCCGTCCGGCTCATAGACCGTAACGATATATACGCCCGGCGTAAGGCCTCCGGATCTGCCCTCCCTGTAGGAGATCCTGATCTGGTCGGAATAGGTGTTGTAGTATTCGGCTGTTCCGGTCGCGACGACTTCATCGTCCCGGGTGATCTCATATGTATATTCTGAAGGCAGACCTGTATTAAATGACCAGGTGTTTATCATGATATACATACCGTCACTGGTGGATGCATATCCGTTATAAGTCTCATATATAAAATCCGATGAAAGATAGCTGGAGAGGGAGTAGAAGTCATCGCTGGTATCGTAGACAACTCCGGATGTGTGATAATTCTCCGACATGACGATCCCGTCACAGTGGAAACTTATGGTAATAATAACATTTGAAGTTCCTCCGCCTTCCTCATAGATGTCGAAGACATAATCACCTGCAGGGAGTTCGCAGTTCTGAAGAGGATATTCAAGGACGATATCATCCGTGTCATATCCGTTGACCGTTATAGTGTGGTTTCCGGGCTGCTGTACTCCGTCGATATAGACGTCATATTTGAAGGTATCTCCGGTATTGTAGTAACCCCAGGTGGTGATGTTCATGGTGATCTTGTCAGAATCCATATAAGCATCGAAGTTATACATTTCAGTTCCGCTATAAGTGAAGAGCATTCCTTCCACATATGTTCCGAGACCATAGGAGTCGATATCATATTCATAAGTTGCCCGGGTGATCAGACCGTCTTCAAGGAGCTGGTCAAGGACCTGGATAATGATCTCGTTATCATAGTTCAGATATCCGTAGGAGAAAGCGTCTGATGCAGGGATCAGGTCTGTCATGCTGGAAATATAAAGCTCTCCGTTATTTCTCTCGGCTATCTCAAGCTCAAAGGAAAAAGGCACAGTGGTCGTTGAATAATCAGCTGCTGCACCCAGCAGTTTCAGGTATGAAATGTAGACAGAATCATAATCATATGAGTCGTAGTCATATCCCAGCGGATCCATGAAGTAATCGCCCAAAGCCTCACCATAGAGAGGAGCAAAGACCGGCATGTCATTTTTCAGGTTTTCCATTCCCTGGGAGATGTCGGGGGCCTGTCCTGTCAGACTTACCCTGATATAGTCCTCCTGGGAATCGATAATGGAAGCTGTGTAATCAAAGGAAGAATAATAATCTGCCAGCATCTCCCCTTCAGCCTCGTAAAAACCAGTCATGTCATAAAGATACATGTATGTAAAATCACCGGAAAGGGTGAGATCCGCTCCGTTGTTCATCTCCATGGCAGCATCGATATCACCGCTTCTTAAGGTCTCCACGAACTGGTCAGCATAAGCCAGGGCTCCCGTATCGGAAAGGCCCATGACCTCGAGGCCTTCCACCATATTCCCCATAAAGATCATAAACTCGGTGGCGGAATCAGGATCGATGAACCAGTGGCTTCCGTCCTTGATAAGATCTACGGTGAACACTTCCTCCGTAGTCTTCTTCATCTTTCTGATCTCACTTTTCAGGTCAGCTACGGATATACCATCCTCTGTGAGCTGGTGCACATCCGCAAAAGTAAACGTAACGTCTGCGGAGGCTTCACCGTCTGCCATCGATACGGTCTCATCGCCGATCTCATATTCACAGTTGGCAAGAAGGGCATCGACTATCTGCTTGTCGGAGCCTGAGGGAATATAGTTAAGGTAGTTGTTGTCTTCTCCCATAACATACTCGGAAGCTTTCTCATACTTAAGCTTCGTCATGGTAGACAGATACCAGTCTACAGTGCTGTCTATCTCTTTTTTTGCTCCCATGGAACAGCCCGTCAGGGGCACCAGCAGCATAACTGCCGAAAGTATGATGGCGGTCACCTTTTTGAACATATTATCTTCCCTCATCAAATATATTTCCGTTAGATTCTACCACAGAAAAGTATAATTTTTTTTATTAAATGTGGGAAAACTCAGCTTTTTCGGATATAATCACCCCATGAGCAGTCAGAACAGCAATATTATCCTATACAGAGCCATAGGCGGAGCTGTCATTATGTTCTTCATCTCCCTCTACCTGATCTTTTCCGGTATCAGCGGAATGATGGACAGCAGTGCCGGCGCCATCGACCTGACCGATCCCCACGTTAAATGGGAAGATCTTGAGGCCGGGGACAGGATAGAGATGGATCTGCCCTACATGGGGGATTACTATCTGGAATATACAAGGGCAGGAAATCCCGTATCCAGACGTTACCTTTATCCTCTTCTTGACTTTTCCGATTCCCTTCACGGGGAGATCAATATGTATCTGACCTTTAAGTGCAGCAGGGATGAGATCGATGACTACGAATCAATAAGGGCCAACCTTAAGCAGAACGGCTACACGTCTTTCCACATAATCTCAAATTCCACCACTTATCATATATCCGGAAAACTCAGAAAGATGAGTTCCACTGAAGAACAGTATCTCAGGGACTACCTGGGAGATCTCGGTTATACCGGCGCGGCTGCAGACCGGGTATACCTGCCTTATGTAGTGGAGCCTTCGGGCACAAATACCAACAGGAATCTGGCAGTGGGACTGGTCCTTATGGCGGTGTCTGCCACCCTGACAGCCTTTATCGTTATCCAGCTTAAGAGACAATAATAAGACGCCCCGCATAACTTATGATGCAGGGCGCCTGTGAAAGGTTTTCCCTCGTCCTGTTTATCGGCCAGTACACAGGACGGGGGATCTTTATGAAAAAGATCAAATATCAAATTCGAATATCTTAAGATCCAGAAGTTCCTTTGTTCTCTCGTCCGGCTGTCCGCAGCCTACGAAGACTTTTGCCGAAGAACCTCTTACTGCTCTTACTCCCTCATCATCTACGGTCGTAAATGCTTTGGCGGGAACTTTGATCTCGATCTGCGATGTCGCCTTGGGATCCACATTTATCCTCTCAAAGGCTGCCAGGTGGGGATGAAGGGTCTCGTTGGAATCACCATTCTTAACGTATACCTGCACTACCTGTGCGCCCTTGATATCTGAGAAGTTCTCAGCCTTAACCTTAATGACCATACCCTCTTCCGACGCCTTGGAGAAGGAGTCACCGGATACGATGGAAGCTTCCGTAAGCCTGATGTCGCTGTAGGTAAGTCCGTATCCGAAAGGATAGAGAGGCGTGGTCTCTATATATCTGTATGTTCTTCCCTTCATTGAATAATCCGTAAACTCGGGAAGATCTGATGTAGCCTTATAGACAGTTACGGGAAGCTTTCCGGAAGGATCGGTCTTGCCGTTTAAGATCTCACCGATCTCCTTTCCGCCGCCGGCGCCGGGATACCAGACCTGGAGGATGGCATTTGCATCCTTATCTGCAACAGAAAGATCCATAGCGGAACCTGTCATGGAAAGAAGTACGACAGGCACTCCCTTC